>JAUUYB010000154.1 GCA_030590605.1 Candidatus Woesearchaeota archaeon | reverse complement strand
TTTTTGATAAGTCCTGGTTCTAGTAATGGCTCCCCCCCTGTAATCGTGATCTCTTTCACGTCGGGTACGGATGAGATCGCTTTCTTGGCGATAGCTAAGCTCATGGAGATATCCTTTTGAGGTACATAGCAGTAAGTGCAGTCGAGATTGCATCTTTGTGTGACTATAAGCGCAAGTTTTTTTATCATGGTATAGGTTTCAGATCTTTCTCGAATCCATATTTGTTGATATATGCCCTGGGAAAACCGGTGCAGGTCTTCGATGAGCATCGTTCCTTCATATCGCAGAGGCCGAACTCGTTCTCTTTGTATCTTTCCCAATAACTACTGTTGATGATTGTTCTTGGAAGGCTATTGTCCAGTCTATTGCGGTGATTGCCTAGAAGGCATTCAGGGAAGTACCGGACTATGCTCTTAGGCGCAATGTCTAAACAGGCTGAGAGGGTTGCTGCGACTTTTGTGTATCTGGGGATCAAGTCTTTGGTGTCTTCCTTAGCCATCGGAAAGTAGCTTAAGAATTCAATCAGGTCTGTCCATCGTAGGAGAAGCTTCGTGATGTCAGTCAGGTATGGTGTATTCTTGGATGTGATGACTGTATTCGTGATCAGTGTGGCTTTGCACTCAATTATGTTCTTTATGCCCTTGATAGTCTCTTCGAAAGATCCAGGGGTCGCAGTGTGAGCGTCATGAAGATGTGCATCATGTCCGTAGACGGAGACGAAGAACTCATTCACTCCAGATTCTACGATCTCTTTGCATATCTTGGGTGAGGCCAGGGCACGGGCGTTGGTCTGGATCCGGATCCTTTCTATTCCTCTCTTCTTGGCGTAACTTACATAATCTGTGAGGTTATCCATAATGGTGACTTCTCCTCCTGAGAGTATCAGACCTCTCTGTCTTGGCATGGCGTCGACAACTTTTCTGAAAGTATCCATACCTATTGGCTTCTGGATATCCTTGATGCCGTCGAGCATGCAGTGGATGCATCTGTTATTGCATCCGAAACCGATGCAGAGAGTCACATAGTCGTTATATTGTCCCATAGAATCCACTCTTGATGATTGATATCTCTCCTTTTTTTGCAGTATAGTCGAAACCGACATCAAACAGCTGGTGGTCAAGGAGATGTCTGTTCAGCCGGATAAATCTTTTAAGATGTTCTGGGTATTCAAATTCATCGAGGAAATGCATGAACTGGTCGATATCTATCCTGGAGAAATAGACTCCATCGCAGGTCCGTTTATAGGCAAGGCAGGACCTGTGGCAACGTATCAATTCAGGTCTGAGGATGCGGGTCTTGTCCTTGATTTGGGAATGAGCGGATCTACCGAGTTCATTGAGCATGGTCTTGAGATCCTCTTTCGGTCTGTAGAATCGGTAGTAATTCTCTAACTCGATGCTATCTTTCCCGAGAAAGTAGCTTGCCCCTCCATTGAAGTACATGTGGTATCCTTCAGTATCGTCGAGGTCTATGGAGATCATGAAATAGGGAAGGTCTTTTCGGAGGGATGGCAGGTTCATCATGGGGGAGAGCGCATTGAACACTTCTTTTGGTGTTATATCGTGGAGATAGAAATACAGTTCCCAGAAGTAGGTATCTTCTTTTTTCTTCAGTCCCCAGATTGTAGAATTTTTCCCGAGGTGTCGTTTTAGGAGTGGGGAGAGTTCCATCAGGAGTTTGTTCTCTGGACATGATTTTAGGATGTCTTCTGAGATGAGTTTACCGACAGGAGAATTCTTTGGATCATATTCTTTATGGCAGTAGTCGTAGAATCGTTCCCCCATGATATCATCATATAGGGGTTTGTTAATATTACTTTCGGTCAACAGGTGGTGCCAAGGACATCTAGGCAGGTCTGAGGGTCACCAGATATGAGGCCCAGGCATTCCCCTTTCCCTAAAATTGTAGTCTTTTGGTCTTTGATATTCTCACACCAGGCAGGATCGGTTTCGGTGATCCCTAATGAGGCATAGTAGAAGTCGAGGAGATTGGTATTGCCGATGAGATCTATGATCTTATTGAGAGAATCTTCATCTGTTCTTTTTTCTGAGAAGATTATGCATAACTCTTTTTCCATCCCTGAAAACTCATCGCAATCGATATTCTCGAGTAAGGCATTGCAAAGTCCGCTATTGTTCCCTAATATGTCACCACAGCGGGAACTGTTTTGTTCCTGGAATGCCTGGGTGAATGTGATGCCATCAAGACAATAGTCTATGATTACGCCATCCTTGATGTAGTGGCATGCTTTTGGATTCATTAGG
>JAUUYB010000152.1 GCA_030590605.1 Candidatus Woesearchaeota archaeon | reverse complement strand
CGACAAATTCCTTATTTGGCATCGAGAACATGTGATGTTCAGGAGACCATCCTCCATCTTCATCCTTGCTGAAGATCGGGAAATCTGTTACCCAGCAGAACTTAAAATCATCCTTATCGATGAGTCCAAGGTCCTCGCCTAATTTCGCTCGAAGTTGGGAGATTATCTCGTTGCATGGTTTTTCTTTGTCTGCGATGAACATGAGTACGCTTCCTGGTTTTGCTCCTGTAGCTGCGATAAGTTCTTTTTGGACTTCGTCTTTGAAGTACTTGGCGATGTTTGATTCAAGTCCGTTTTCAGTGACTCTCATCCATGCCATGCCTTTGCTTCCTATCTTTTGGCAGAACTCGATGTATCTGTCGACCTCTTTCCTTGAGAAATCCTTTTCAGGATTTAGACATTTGATCTTGCCGCCGCTTTCTGCGATTGACTTGAATACTCCGAAGTCAGACTTAGCTACGATTTCAGAGACATCAGTTAGTTCGAGTCCGAACCTGATGTCCGGTTTATCTGTTCCGAACCTCTCCATGGATTCCTTGTAAGTGAAGACAGGAAAGTTTCCAATATCTTTCCCGAGGACTTTCTTGAAGATATGAGTAAATAATCCTTGTACGAATTTCATGATATCTTTGGATTCGACGAAGCTCATCTCGAAGTCGAACTGAGTATGCTCAGGTTGCCTGTCAGCCCGTAGGTCTTCATCTCTTAGACACCTTGCGATCTGATAATATCTGTCCACTCCTGAGATCATGAGGATCTGTTTGTAGAGCTGAGGTGATTGTGGCAATGCATAGAATTCTCCTGCGTTTGGCCTGCTCGGCACGACATAGTCCCGTGCTCCTTCAGGTGTGCTCTTGACTAGCAAGGGGGTCTCTATCTCTGTGAAATCGTTATTATTGAAGAACTCCCTGGCTGAGGTTATGACATCATGCCTGAACCTTAGATGTTGCTGCATCTTAGGTCGTCTTAGGTCTAGATATCTGAATTTTAGCCTCATCTCATCATTTGCTTCTACCTTGTCATCCACTTCTAGAGGAGGGGTCTCAGCCTTGTTGATGACTTCCATCTCAGTGATGAATACTTCGATTTTCCCTGTGAATAGGTTAGGGTTAGCCATGCCTGGTTTCCTAAGTTCGGTTTTTCCTTTGACTTTTATGACATCTTCTCTTCGCAGTTTCTCTGCTGTAGGAAAATCCTTGAATTTCTGCGGATCAAAGACTATCTGGGTGAGTCCGTACCTGTCGCGGAGGTCTATGAAGATGATTCCTCCGTGGTCGCGCCGGGTATGGCACCATCCTGAGAGGGTTACCTCTTTACCGTTGTCTTTGTCTGTCAATTCTCCGCAAGTATGTGTTCGAAGCATGGGTAAGAAAGTATTGGTTGGGTTTTTATAAATATTTGCATGGTCTCTGCTAAATAATCATTTCATGCTCATGATCAATTTAACAATTATCTTCGTCGTATCGACCATGCTCTTGATCGAAACCCACTCGTTGTTTGCGTGGAAATTCTCACCATGAGCATTGTATCCAAGAGCAGGTATCCCTTTATTGATCAGGTAGCGCATATCAGTTCCCCCTGATGTGAGGGTCGGATTGGCCTTCTTGCCGAGCACTTCTTCGACACTGGAGCAAAGAGTCTTGCAGAATTGAGAATCAGGTTCTACCACGACTGGATTATCTTTTGTGATTTTTACTTCAATATCCACTTCAGGATGGACTCCCCTAAACGTTTCAATCACATCTTCTGTCTCCTGGACTGCGTCATCAAGCTTTTCATCCGGAAGAACTCTTCTGTCGATCGTAAAGGTTGTCGATCCAGGGACGATATTAGTCTTATTCCCTCCGTCAATCATTCCGCCCATGACAAATGTAGCATATCCGTCTTGTTCATCTTCGACAGCATACTTGGTCTTCCTCTTCCTCACGACAGTTGCAAGTTTCTGGAGTTCCCCCACAAGTTCGTTCATGATCTCGAAGGAATTTACCCCTTTGTATGGGTAGGCTGCATGCGCAGATTTACCTATGACTTTTATTTCGAACCACGCCATACCTTTGTTTCCGATACAGACCCGGTTGAGACTGGCGCCTTCTCCTATAGCATAGTCTGCAGAGATATGTCCGTTCTGAGAAAGATATCCCATACCGAGCTTGCCGCCCGTCTCTTCGTCTGCTGTGCACGACACCTCGATATTTACAGGCGGTTCCATCCCAGATTCCTTGATGGCCTTGATCGCATGTATGTAGCATGAGAATCCTGCTTTCATATCGCTTGTCCCTCTTCCTATGAGCCGGTCACCATCGACTCTCGGATCGAAAGGGCCCCATGAATCTTGTGCGGGTACCACATCTATATGTCCATTGAGG
>JAUUYB010000043.1 GCA_030590605.1 Candidatus Woesearchaeota archaeon | reverse complement strand
CATAAATGCGTCTCTTATCATGACGTCTCATAGGATTATTAATGAGTTTTATGAGAATAAGGATACTGGGTTCATGAAGGAGTTTGGGCCGTATACGATAACGATGAAGGTGTATACTAACGATGAAGGTGTATACTAACGATGAATAAGAAAGGGTTTTTCTTCTCTTTGCTCGCACTCATCATCATAGTGTTCTTCTTTGTGTTCTTTAAATCAGTGATCGAGAAGAGCGCTAACGATGCCGAGATAGATGTAGAAAAGACGAAATTCTTGCAGTACAACGAGTTTGTGGATGATCTATCTAAGAACTATCTTCCTTCTCAGATGAGGATGATGGTAAAGAAGGCGCTTGTCAATATGTCGTTCAATGGGTCGCTTCGTATGGATAATCTTACCCTGAACTTGACGACTGCACTTATGACTGGGAATCTTTCAAATTCGGTGGTTGTCTTAGGAAATTATTCGATATTCAATGCTTCGATGGAACGCCTCCACGATATCTGGAGTTTCATGAATGAGTATTCTTATACTATCGACTCGCTCGATCTGTCTCAAACAGATTGGCAGAACATGACTGCAAACTACTCAATCAGGATGATGCTGAGTGCCCCTGATCTTGACTTCAAGACTACGCTTCATGGGGAGATAGGCATGACTGTGTTCGGAATCAACATCTCTGAAGGTATCATCCAGCCTAAATGGGTTGAGAACCACACCAATCCATGTGTTCTAAGAGAACTTTCTCCGACTTATGATTGTCATGGCGTGAATGGGATTATGCATAATTAATGGAAGTACTACTCTAGAGTGATGGAATTAATTTATAAAGGATGATTTCAATAATCCTTTCTATTCGGAGGGTGGGGTATGTTCGATAAGACATTTAAGACTACAGCGGATCTGCTATACGAGATTATCTCTAAGAATAGAGAGATCTCTGTCTCAGAGCTTGCGGTAGCCTTGAATACGACAGAACGGAGTATCGTGAAGATAGCACGGTACTTGGAAGAAGCCGGATATGTCAAGATCAGTTACCCTCTCAAAGGTCCTGTATTAAAGTATCTTGAGACAGAGGACCAGATTTTCTCTCTATCAAATAAGGAAGAGATTATTATAATCTTGAATGAGTTCAAGCGTGACAACAAGTTCGATGAAGCAAAAAAGCTCATCGAGAAGCTATATGAGTTCACGAGGACCAAGAACAACCATATGTTGAACTCGATGTATAAGGAGATCTATGGCGTATTCATCAAGAATTTCTCCTCAATCATAGAGTCAAAGAAAGAAGATGTCGATAGCATCTCTCTCGATAGGATCAATGAGTTGACTCATTATGAGGTATGGCACGAAAATGTTGTCGTTGACATCAATATTATCAAGAACGATCTTGAGCCAGTGCCTTTCTATAACATCGGTCTTGTGTCATTGCAGCACACGACAGAGCTAATCCTGGACAAGATAAAAGATTCTATCATTACCACTCTCGATTATGAAAAAGTATTCAAGTCGACAGCTGACCACCATGAGCTTATCAAAGAGCAATTCAGAAGCAAGATCAAGTTCGAGATCCGCGAGATCTTCCCGAATCTTCGAAAAGAAGAGATTGACATGTTCGTAAATTATGTCATTATCACAAGTATTGGCCTGGGAGATATTGAGTTCTTGTTGAAAGATGTGAAACTTGAGGAGATAGTCATCAACAATGCTTATGAGCCTATTTGGGTATATCATCGTGAGTTCGGATGGCTGAAGACCAATATAATCTTAGGAGACGAGAACAAGATACGTCATTTCGCTACTCTGGGTGGGCGGATCGTTGACAAGAACATCACGAACCTGGAGCCGCTTCTCGATGGTCATCTCGAGACAGGAGACAGGTTCAATGCGACGCTATTCCCGATATCGACCAAGGGTAACACGATTACGATCAGGAAGTTCTCAGCCAAGCCTATGACAATAGTGGATATGATCAATAAGGGGTCTATCACATACGAGGCCGCTTCGATGATATGGCTTGCGATCCAGTTTGAGATGTCTATACTGATTGTCGGAGGGACTGGTAGCGGTAAGACGACTGCACTGAATATCTTCAGCGTGTTCATCCCCCCGAACCAGAGGATCATCTCGATAGAGGATACGAGGGAACTGACCCTCGCAAACACTCTCCACTGGGTGGCGATGAAGACAAGGGATCCTAACCCTGAAGGCAGAGGTGCAGTGACCATGCTTGATCTCATCGTGAATTCACTCCGTATGAGGCCGGACAGGATTCTGTTTGGAGAGATCAGGAAGAAGGAAGAAGCAGAGACTCTCTTCGAGGCGATGCACACAGGTCATTCTGTCATCGCGACATTCCACGCTAATAATTCTGAGGATGCACAGACAAGGCTCACCGAGCCCCCGATAAACCTGCCTGGTATGATGCTTTCATCACTCTCATTTATTGTTGTCCTTAACAGGAACCGTCGGACAGGGCAAAGGGTGATCCTCCAACTGGCAGAAGTGGAGAAAAGGGGAACGTTCAGGGTCATCAAGGAATTCGATTTCGCAAAAGGGGAACTTTTGGAAGTGAACAAGATCAATCTTTTCTACAATTATCTGAAGCTATACGGTGGCCTTACTCCTAAGGAGGTCGAGCAGGACCTTGCCGATAAGACAGCGATATTGAAGAGGATGGTCAAGCTTGATATGACCAACATGCACGATCTGGGCCTTCTCTTATCAAAATACTATATCAACAAGAAGCTGCTCCTGGCAGACCTCGAGAAGATGGAGAAAAAGATGGCTGCTGAAAAAGCGGACTTGAAGAAAGATTTCCATTCTACCAAGGCTATGCCAGTGACGAAAATCAAGTCGTTCGATCAGCCGAAGGTAAAGGATGAGTTCCTGGATAAGGCGCCAGCAGAAGCTATCGCAGTTCTGGAAGACAATCCGATAATCGGAGAGCCGAAGGGAACAAAGATTAAACCGTTTGAGGATCAGCCAGGCGTCCTTATCCCTGAAGAAGATAATTTCTTAAAGAAAATAAAGGAGCGCGAGATGGATCTTGAAAATAAGATAGAACAGGCCGTAGTGCCGATCAAGAATCCGTTCCAGGGGATAGAAGAGGGAGTGAAAGGATTTGAGACCCTCGGAGAGATGGAGAAATCAGATGCTGCAACGCCTGTTAAATCACCTACTACTCCTGTAAATAAACCGATTATTCCTGCTGAATCAAAGAAAATTCCAATAAAATCAGCACCGATCAAGAAATCAGTCCCACCAGCCACGAAGGTGCCTCCACCCGTCATCAAAGTAGCTCAACCAATCACAAAGGTAGCGGTCAATGAGCCAGCGCCACCTATCAAGAACATAACTCCTCCGGTCACCCCTCTCATCAAGAAGATTCAGAAACCGGTCCCTAAGGCTGAGAAGAAGGAGCTGAAAGATGCAGCTCTCAGCTTCACTCACACGGTTGACAGTGATGATCCGATGGAGAGGATAGATGTCCTTCTCGGAGAACTGGATAGGATAAACGACAAGTTCAAAAGTCTCTGAGGTGTGACTGATCAATTTTATTAAGTTTCTCAGACCAAACATCCAATACGACCTGACAGTTTCCAGGATGGGGTATACGTTTGCGAAGTATCAGAAGTATGTATTTCTATTATGGGGGATATTCATGTTTCTTCCGACAGTGTTCATGCTATTCCTGGCCCTAAGTGGAAAATTCAATCCTTTGATTGCATTAGGGGTTTGGGGTTTTCTTGCTGGGGGGATATTTTTACTTTTCGTCCGCCTCCCTTCAATCCAATGCAACGTGATCGGTTACAAGATAGATAGGGACATGCCTATGCTCACCAGACGTTTCCTGATTAACCTGCAATCTGGGATGTCTCTTTTCTCTGCGTATGCTGATGTCTCAAAATCAGATACATTCACTGCGCGTTTTTTTGATGAAGTTGTTTCTAAGATATACCTTGGCATGCCGATTGAGAAAGCGATCCAGGATTCTATCACTCTAAGTCCTTCTAAGACGTTTAGGAAAGTACAGACTCAGGTGAAAAGTGCGCTTATGACCGGCTCTGATCTTGAGGCAGTGATGGAAGTCACGCTTTCAGAGATGATCAAAGAGCAGATAACAAAGATAAACATGTATGGAAAGAAGCTAGGGCCGCTTGCGATGATCTATCTTATATTTGGGGTGGTAGTTCCCTCTCTAGGGAGTGTGGCGATTGTGCTCATCCTGTCGATAGGGATGACGAATATCAATCCTTCGTTTTTCACGCTCTTATTTTGGGTTTTGATAATAGGTATTGTTTTGGTGCAGTTCTTATTCATAAATATATTTGCGAAGATGAGGCCGAACTTGAGGATATAGAATGGGAGAGAAGACTATACTGGATCTATCCTTTAACGAAAGGTTAGGAGCATTCCTAGTGCCTTTTTGGGTCAGGAACCTTTTCAAGAAAGAGATAGATACTCTAGGGTACGCCCAGATGCCGTATAGCTTCTTCGCCTATATGTTTTATGGGAGCATCTTCGTGAACATTGCGGTTACGTTCACACTCTTGATTCTTGTATTCCCTAGTGTTAGTTCAGGTGCCCAGGTCTTCCTAGGTCTTTTACTGATTATCTTAGTGGAATTTGCACTATATATCCTCATATACTTTTTTCTGAAAGCATATTTTTTGAATCTTACATATCATCGGGCGAAAGAGATAGAGAAGACTCTTCCTGATTTCCTGACAGAATTGAATCTGCATATAAGGTCTGGGGTGCCTTTGAACCGCGCGATTGAAAGTTCTACTAATCCAGAATATGGCTTCTTGAATAAGGTGATCAAGGACATCATAAAGAATATTCGTTTAGGGTATAGCACGAAGGAGTCATTCCTTAAGGTAGCCCATCGTTATAGATCAAGTTATTTCATCGAGGCTGCGGAGCTTATCGGTAAAGCGGACGAGGAAGGAGGTAATTCGATTGTGCTCATAGATAGGTTGATAGAAAACATCAACACTCACCATTACATGCAAGAACAGATAATCACAAATGTTGCAGGGTATACATTCTTCATCACAATGATGGCGTTGATCATCGCTCCCGCGCTCTTCGCATCATCATATCAGGTTCTGGTGCTGATCAAGACCATGATCAATTCGATATTCATGGGGGGAGCGACTTCTATAGGTAATTTCAGTTTGGAGATAACAGTGGACGAGGGAAAATATAAGATATTCTCGTTGTTCGCGACCCTTATAACTGCATTTTGTTCAGCATATCTCATGTCAGTCATAAAGGAAGGGAATGTTAAGAAGGCAATGAAATCAGTTTTGATATTCGTACTTTTAAGTTTCGGTTCTTTCCTGTTCTTTCACTGGTTGCTCGAAATTATGTTCTCAAGCTTCTTCGCTTTCTAGACTCTTGAAATAATCGATTGCTTTCTTGAGTCCTTCTTCAAAAGTGATTTCAGGATTCCATCCAAGCTCTTTCTTGGCTAGGGTGATATCAGGTTTTCGTTGTTTTGGGTCGTCTTCAGGTAGCTCCTTGTAGATTATCTTTGATTTCGACCCGGTCATCTTGATGATTTGTTTTGCGCATTCAAGGATCGAGAATTCTCTTGGATTACCGAGATTGACTGGTCCTGTAAGACCGTCCTTATTCATGAGACGGATCAGCCCATCGACCATGTCGCTTACATAACAGAAACTGCGGGTCTGGGAGCCATCTCCGAAAATGGTGATGTCCTCTCCTGCAAGAGATTGAAGTATGAAATTAGAGATGACTCTGCCGTCGTTCTTGGCCATATTCGGACCATAAGTATTGAAGATCCTTGCGATCCTGATATCGACATCGCATTTCCAATGATAAGCGAACATGAGGCTTTCTGCCACACGTTTACCTTCATCGTAACACGAGCGTTTACCTATTGGGTTTACATTTCCCCAATATGATTCTGTTTGGGGGTGTACATCCGGGTCTCCATAGACTTCAGATGTAGATGCTTGAAGTATCCTCGCTCCTGTTCTTTTTGCAAGACCTAGCATATTGACCATTGCGACAGTACCCATCTTTATGGTCTTGATAGGGTTGTATTGGTAATGTACCGGAGATGCCGGGCAGGCTAGATTGTATATCTGATCGACCTCGAGAAAAAGAGGGTTACATAGATCATGTCTGATGACTTCGAACCGATTATTATCCATCAGAGGGACGATGTTCTTCTTCTGGCCTGTGAAGAAGTTGTCCACGACGATTACATTGTTTCCTTCTTCCAGCAGTCTCTTTGAGAGATGGCTGCCTATGAACCCTGCTCCTCCTGTGACGAGAATTGTCTTTGCCATAGCCTTATGAATTGGGGGTGATATATAAATAATGTGGAAATGGGGCTATTATGAAATCCTTCGCTACTATCGTCAGTCCGAGCTTCAACTCTGAACACATTCCAGCCGTCGCGAGGGGGGGGTCCCTACGGGAACGCAGGCTTCTCGATGGAAGTAAGAGATAGCGAGGAAGATAGTAGCTTCCGAAGGGATAGGATTTCATAATAGCCGGAAATTGTATAAGGCTTAGTAGACAGTTGTGGTGGTGTCAGCCCACCAAAATCTTTATATAACGTCTATCTAACCCGACATGCATGCCAAGAGCGACAGTGATAGTGCCTGTTTACAATTACGCAAAACATCTTCGGAAGACTCTGCAGGCGATCCGCGATCAGACATACAAGGATTTTGAACTCATCGTGGTTGATGATGGATCGGCTGATTCCAGCCCTAAGGTAGCGAAGCAGCTGGCAGATACTGTACTCATAAACGAGAAGAATTCTGGGCCCGCAGTGACTAGGAACAAAGGGATCGATGCTGCAAAAGGCGAGATTATTGTGTTCACAGATTCTGATTGCGTCCCTGAGAATGACTGGCTTGAGAATATGGTGAAGCGTTTCGAAGACAGGTCGATCGATGCAGTCATGGGAAATACCAAGATACACAAGTCGACGATTCTGGGCGACTCGATTTCCGCTCTTGGGTTCCCTGGTGGAGCTAATGCCGGGTTCGAGAGACTATGGAAGGTCGACGAGAACGGATTCACTGATCATATCACTTCATGCAATTTCGCTTCCAGGAAGCAGACATTCAGGAGATATGGCGTGTTTGATGAGTCTTTCCCTTTAGCAGGGGGAGAAGATTCTGAGATCGGGTACAGGTGGGCGAAGAAAGGGGTTAAGCTGAAGTACGCGATCGAAGCGCTAGTCTATCACGAACCCAGGACATCTTTCATATCATTCTGGAAATGGATGGTCTATCGTGGGAGGAGCAATTACCATTTTAAGAGGAAAGTAGGGGATGTCAGCGGGTTTATCAAGCTTAGGGCATGGTCGAGCTGGAATATCATCAAGCAGAATATTCTTGATCCGAAGATCATACTGATTGTACCTCTCATATTCCTTTCATTCGTTCTGCAGCAGATTGGATATATGATTGAATCTAGGAAGAGATGAATGAAGAAGCGAACTCTTTCCAGCCTTCTTGTTTCTCTTGATCGAAGAACGCCCGGACTGTAGGCGGAGTCGTGGCAGCTGATTTCCAATTATTTATCGGTGCGATTGTGGCCCGCCTCACAAAAGCGGTTTTGACAAGGTGGTTCATGTCTCCCTGGACTGGGCAGGGATAGATATATTCGTTTCCGTCATCAGATTTCTTTACTTCAAATGGAAGCTCAAGTCCATTTTCCTTCATCTTTCTGAAAGAAGAGGAGGGATTAGGGTAATGGTTGAAATTTTTGTTGAGCAATTGGATATCCTCATTTCTCATGCCTTTGAGGCGGTTTGATTCGATCATCACATTCTTTCCGATTGCAGGATCAAAGAATGCAGCTCCTCCTTTTTGTGGTTTATAGGGGTTTTGGGATACGACCTCCATGACCATATCATAACCTCTCTTGCCGAGATTGATTGCGAGAGCGAGGCTTTCAAGGTCTATAGATTTGGTCAGGTACCCTATGTCTTCGATATTATAGGAGAGCAGGTCCTTGCACTTCGAGAGTATGCTTTCAAACTCCTCTTCTTTGAGATAGGTTCTCTTGCCATCTGAAAATCTGAATATTGAGTCCTTGTGGGCTTTTTGCATCATCATCTGCCCGTGGTTGTGAAGCTTCTTGTTGTCTCCAGAAGAGAATTCAGGGTTCCCTTCATTTAGAGTTATGCCATGATACGGGTG
>JAUUYB010000150.1 GCA_030590605.1 Candidatus Woesearchaeota archaeon | reverse complement strand
GACGAATACAGGGGGTTGTAACAATAAATTTATATAGATTCAGAGGTGTAAGATAAAGAGGGGGTTGACAATGGTTAAGACATGTAGTCTCGAGGATATCGATATCAATTATCGCCAGATGTATGTGGATTTGAATAACAAAAACGAGGAATTCGAGACCATATTAGCGACATTGAAAGGAAAGGACGAACTTTCTACTAAGAACCTGGTAAGTATAGACGACTTGACCATAGAAGATATCAAACTTATCTTCAGGATAGCATGGCCATTCAAGGCAGAGTTCATCGAAAGGGACATGAAGAAGATCCCTCTGCTGAAAGGAAAGACGGTCATAAATTTTTTCTTTGAGACAAGCACGAGGACTAAACTATCTTTTGAGCTCGCAGGAAAACATTTGAGTGCTGACATGGTCAATCTCTCAGGTTCAGGCAGCTCGATGTCAAAGAAAGGAGAGACTCTGAATGATACTGTCAGGACTCTTAATGCGATGCACGCGGATATGATGATATTGAGGCATAGTCAGGCCGGGACTCCTATGATGATCGCTGATCACCTGACTGGGCCAGTTATATCTGCAGGAGATGGCTGGCATGAGCATCCTACACAAGGATTGTTGGATGCATTCACTATCTGCGAGAATTTGAAGACATGTAAGGGAAGGACAGTCTGCATAGTAGGAGACATCCTTCACAGCAGGGTTGCAGGTTCATTGATCCGTATCTTGAAGAAGATGAACGCTACAGTCCGGCTTTGCGGACCCCCTACGATGATCCCAAAATACGCTGATGAAGTTTTTGGGGTGGAAGTATTCGATGATATAGAGAAAGGGATTAAGGATGTTGATGTAATATATTCTCTGAGGGTCCAGACCGAGCGGGCAGCTGCAGGGTTCATCCCGACTATCAGGGAGTATTCAAAGAATTATGGTATCAATCTTGATCGTATCAATCTCGCTAAGGATAATGTTATCATAATGCATCCAGGACCTGTGATACGGGGCACAGACTTAGGGAATGGAGTGATGGAGCATCCGAGATGCGTTGTCGAGGACCAGGTCACTAACGGGTTCTGCATCAGGATGGCGCTGCTGTATCTGATGGTAAAAGGGAATCCTGGTTGCTGGAAAGATCATCAGGGAAAGAGTGACGAGAAGATCAAGTTAGCGAAAAAGAAGATCGAGAAGAAGCTCAAAGAGGTCAGCAGATGAAACTCGCTATCCGGAACGGAAATATTATTGATCCTGCTAACGGTATCGATATGGTAGGAGACATCCTCATTGAAGATGGCATTATCAAGGCAGTCGGAAAGATTGATGTCAAGGCAGATCAGGAAATAGACGCTAAAGGGTTCATAGTCGCACCCGGTTTCATAGACATGCACGTCCACTTAAGAGAGCCGGGGAGGGAAGATAAGGAGACTATCCTGACTTGTTCAAGGGCAGCAGCAAGAGGAGGGATTACGACTATTGCTGGCATGCCTAATACCACACCTATAGCTGATGATCAGACTGTTATCGCTTATGTGGTTGAAAAAGCAAAAGAAGCCGTAGTGAATGTACTCCCTATAGGAGCGATGACCAAAGGGATAAAAGGGAAGGAGATGGCCCCGGTAGGTGATCTTGTGAATGCAGGAGCAGTCGCTGTATCTGATGATGGCGGGCCTGTTCAAGATGCCGGACTTATGTTGAAGTGTCTTCAATATTTGGAGAGATGGGGGATCCCATATATTTCTCATTCAGAGGATGTGAACCTGTCCGGGTCTGGGGTCATGCACGAAGGCAAGGTCTCGACTGAGCTCGGGCTTGAAGGCATCCCTCCAGAAGCAGAAGCTGTCTGCGTAGGTAAAGAGATAATTTTATCAGAAGCGACAGGTACACATATCCATTTCGCTCACATCTCCACTAAGCAAAGTGTCGAACTGATCAGGGACGCTAAGAGACGGAGAGTTAATATCAGTGCTGAGACTTGTCCGCATTATTTCTGCCTGACTGATGAATCGGTTAGGGGATACGATTCTAACGCGAAGATTAATCCTCCTCTCAGGTCTGAGAAGCATAGGAAAGCGGTGATTGAAGCCATCATCGATGGGACGATTGACTGTATAGTTACTGATCACGCCCCGCACACGTTGGTTGAGAAATTCTTGGAATTTGACCATTGCCAAAACGGGATAGTCGGACTCGAGACATCGGTTCCGCTCTCGATGACGAAACTTATCGGAGAGAAGCATATTGGGGTCAAGGATCTCATAGAGAAATTCACAGTCAACCCTGCGAAGATACTCAATATTGACAAAGGCACATTGGGTGTAGGAAAAGTCGCAGATATAACGATAATCGATCCGAAAAAGAAGCAGGTCGTAGACAAAGAGTCTTTTGAATCAAAAGGAAGGAACACTCCTTTTGATGGCATGGAACTGACAGGTTGGCCAGTTAAGACGATCGTAGCAGGCAAGGTAGTTTTTGATGGAAAGAATGTTATTTAG
>JAUUYB010000148.1 GCA_030590605.1 Candidatus Woesearchaeota archaeon | reverse complement strand
TAGGATATCTTTGCCTTTGGGAGCGGCTTGTATGGTGACCGAACCCTCGTTGGTGAACTTGATTGCGTTGCTGATAAGGTTATTGAGGATTTCTTTTATCCTTGCCTCGTCGGTCTTGACAATCTTGATTCCTTTGATGTCTGTCTTCAGTTTTATGCCTTTTTTCTCGGCGACTACCCTGAGATTATCTGCGGTCTCGTTGATGGTTGTGCGGAGATTCATCTCTGTGATGTTTAGCTGGAACTTGTTCGATTCTATTCTTGATATTTCTAATATATTTTCGATTAGGGTCCTGAGCTGGACACTGTTCCTTCGTATAGCATCAAGGCTTGATAGCTGTTGGTCTTTCATATTCCCTTTCAGGTCGAAAAGGATCTCGAGGTGGGCGTTCATGGCGGTGAGAGGGGTTTTTAGCTCATGGGAGATGATGTTCAGGAAGTTGGATTTTGCCTTGTCAAGATCTTTCAGGTTGTCGTTTGCTTCTGCGAGATCTTCCATCATGTTCATGGTTGCAGCTTTTGTGTCCTTCATTGAGCTGATAGACTGTTTCAGTTCGGTAGTCTTATCGTCGATTGACTTTCTGAGGGCCCTTGTAAGCAGGATATTGAGGAAGATGCCGATGATGATGATTGCAATGGTCACGCAGGTAGTGAAGACCCAGATTTTCTTCAGTTGGGAGGAAGTTGATGTGAGGAGTGATTCTTTCTGGAATTCAAGGATCAGTCCTGCTTCGTTGTCCCCGATTAGGATGGGGTGGTGGATGGAGAGCAGATCAGAGGCACTTGGCGTAGCTATCCCTTTCAATCGGGGGATAGCCTGTCCGACTGGGATTTCTGTTTTGATCTGTGAGGATTTGTTGTCGATCATGATCCGGACATTCCCAAGCCGTTCGATTACGACTTGATTGATATGGGTTTCAATGATAAGGTGGAGGTCGATGACTGCCCTGATCGTTCCTTTGACTCCTTCTTGTGATACTAATGGGATTACCATGACAAATGCAGTCCTGTTGGGAGCGACCAGATAGATGTGGCTTATCTGGATTTGTTGGGTTTGGATTGCTTTTATGGAGAGGTTGAATTGTGGGATATTTTCAGTTGCTGTGGTCATGGACGATACTGCAACGACTGTCCCGTTCAGATCCAGTACCTCCATTTTCCTTATGTAGCTCTTATGGGCGGAGTGGTATCGAGTGAGCATCTCATCCTGGGTAGAGGAATTCAGGGTGTAGAATGTATACTGGTGAGGGAATAAGGAGAGCTGCTCGCTGAGATGTGTGATTGCATGTTTGATCTCCATGGTGGCCTGGATCAGCTGGTGTTTCTTATTCTCTTTTATTGTACTGACAACCCCTTCTTTTATTCCTTCTGTGGTTTGGTAGGTGTTCCCGATGAACAGCCCGACGATGACGATGAATGTCAGCATGGATATTTGTATGGGAATATTCTTCTTGAGGCTGATATGGTTGGTCCTCTTAAGCAGGTATTTTATCAGGAGTATGATAAACAATGGGAGTATCTGCGGAAGGAAGAGGAACATGAAGTGGAATGTCCTGTCTGGAGATATCCGTAGAGTGACATTGCTCAGACAGAGGAGGAAAAGCAGGAGGTTTGAGCTAGCTAGGATGAGGAGAGTCTTACCTCGGGTTTTTTTGTATTTAGAGAAGAGGGCAAATACATTCGCAAGCCAGACGACCTCGAGCAGGTAAAGAATAGGTTTGAATAGATCGCCTGTAATGATGCGGAAATCCTCTGTGAGGAGGGCTTCCTGGATGAATGAGCCTGAAAAGAGTATAAGCATAGCAATCGGTATCCAGAAGAGAAGGAGGAAAATTATGTGTTTATTTTTCGGTTTCCATCCAGACATCAGGTTGATGCAGAGGATGTTAGCGATGAGGAAGGTGAAGATGGATGTGAAGAGGAAGCGGGTGGTCAATAAGAGGTGTTCCGGCTGGATTAGATAGAGTCTGAGAGTCGACGTTATGATTATGCCTACGCCTGCGATATAGCTGACATACGAGATATAGCGTGGATAAGAATTCTTTTTGTGGTAATTGATTGAGAATGGGAGGATGAGGAAAAGAGATACGCCAAAGATACCTATGAAGAGGTTAAGGAAGCTGTCGTTTTTTGGGGCTATGCGGATTTCTGGTTGGTAATAGTCAGGATAGGCAGTCGCTGCGACGCTGAGGCCTTTGCCGTCAGCGGTCTTTGCATCAACGATTGAGATATGCAGGTATTTCTTTTTTTTAGATCCGTCAGTTTCTATCCAGTCATAGAATCCCTGGCTCGGGTTTCCTGTCCTTGTCTGGTAAAGGATGTCCAATAATTCAGGGAGAGCATAGGAGTACTGGTGGAAATCGTAGTCGATCATGTCCTGATCAGGATGGAATCTGCAGATGAGTGTTTCATATTCGATGATGAGGGTGTATCCAAAGTCTATGTCCTGGACAGCTATCTCCTGGAAGTGTGGATCGGATTGTAGGTCTCGCAGGGTCTTTTCGGGATGGGATTTGATGTAGATCTCTACCTGTTTCGCAACTT
>JAUUYB010000117.1 GCA_030590605.1 Candidatus Woesearchaeota archaeon | reverse complement strand
TGATACGACAATAGTTCTCATCTATACGTTCTATCACAGAAAGGTTTCCGTAGGTCATACCAGGACTGCACCAATCTATCTCTTTGATCTCAGGCATCTCTATCTTCTCATACAATACTAATGAAGGATACTTGAAGAGTGCTATAGCGAACAATATTACCGCAACTGCCACGATGATAGGAAGAATCTCTATATGATGGGACTCAGGGCCCTTAGCTTTACCCATCTTAAGGTATTACTGCATCTGATGCTATTTAAGTCTTATTATTATGCCTATTTCCACGAGAAGTCGAAGATATAAAGTCCAGGATTCGCCTTCTTGACGGTCCCTACAGCATCCTTTGCACCGATCGCCTCGAGAATCCCGCAATGGAACTCAACGGCAGTATCCGTGTACTCCGAGGTGATAAAATCGAAATCCCGAATCTCCATAGTATGAGAATGCTCATCAGACTTCACAATCTCCAGCTCCCCACTATCATGCATCTTATGCCAAAGTTTCGGGTTGTTCCTGGAAAACATCTCAGGAGACGAAAAGATATGCAGGATGACCTTAAGTATGCTATTCAGCTGAGTCTTGGCCATCTTCCTCGTATATATCTTCATATTGTCCTTTCCAAAGACAGCCACGCTTGCCCTCACAAATTCGGCACCTACTTTCTCAGTATACCACTCAGTGGCTATGATTGTCCCACCTACCACTTCGCGCACATCAGGAGCACATTCATCAACCACCTTCTGTAACATATCCTGACCGAACTCCTCCCTGATAATCTTCTTAATATGATAAATCAGGACCCCTTTCATCTTCGGTTCTGCCATACCTACATCCCAATAATAATTATATATTAACTTTTCTAAATTCCGGGCTATTATGAAATCCAATTCCTTCGGAAGCTACTATCTTCCTCGGCACCTCTTACTTTCATCGAGAAGCCTGCGTTCCCGTAGGGAGCCACAAAATGATCAAAGCTCATTTGTGCCAGAAAACCATAGGGTTTTCTTGGCCCCCCTAACGACGGCTCTGATGTGTTAAGAGTGGAAGCTCGGACTGACGATAGTAGCGAAGATTTCATAATAGCCTAAATTCCGTTATCATAACCTCACCAAAGAGCAGCATCTTTCTGCACCCTAAAAGCGATAGAACAATTGAGACTCATTCCCACGAGAAGTCGAAGATATAAAGCCCAGGATTCGCCTTCCTGATGACCCCTACCGCATTCCTCGCACCGACCGCCTCAAGAATCCCGCAATGGTACTCAAGGAATGTATCCAGGTAATCCTGGTTGATAAAATCGAAATCCCGAATCTCCATAGTGTGAGAATGCACATCAGACTTCACTAGCTCCAGCTCCCCACTATCATGGATCTTATGCCAGAGCTTCGGGTTGTTCCTGGAAAACATCTCAGGAGACGAGAAAATATGCAGGATGAACTTAAGGATGCTATTCAACTGTGTCCTGACCATCTTCCTCGTATAGACCTTTACCTTGTTCTTTCCCAATATAGTTGTGCTTGCCCTCACAAACTCGGCGCAGACCTTCTCAGTATACCACTCAGTGGACATGACCGCACCACTTACCACTTCACGCACATCAGGAGCACATTCATCAATCACATTCTGAAGCATGTCCTGACCGAACTCCTCCCTGATAATCTTTTTCATATGATATATCATGACCCCTTTCATCTTCGGTTCTGCCATATCTAAAACTACTGTTTCTTTCTTTTATTAACTTTTCTAATGCCAGATACCCCAAAAATTCTTACTGAACCTGCGTAATCGCAACATTTTTAAACGATAATCTGTGGATTATACTCTAGAAAAGGGGTATCATGGACTGGCACAAGATAGGGATAGAAGAATTCTTAAAAGAGGTAGGCACAGAACCACAAGGCTTATCTGCACATATAGCACGTAAAAGGCTAGATGAATATGGATTCAATCTCCTTTACCAGAAACAAAAGATGTCTCCTTTCATCCGGTTCCTCAAGCAATTCACTAATTTTTTCGCACTCCTGCTCCTCGGCGGGTCAGGTCTAGCATTCCTGGCAGAGTACTTATCCCCTGGAGAAGGAAATATCTACATCGGTATCGCACTTGCTGCTGTCGTAGTACTGAACGCAATCTTCACATTCATCCAAGAATTCCAATCTGAAAAGATCATGGAAAGCTTCAAGAAGATGATGCCATCAGATATCACGGTCATACGAGGCGGTCATACATTCCAGATACCTGCGAAAGAACTTGTTCCAGGAGATCTCATGTCGATATCAGAAGGAGATAAGATACCTGCTGACGGACGTCTTGTCGAGGTCAACGGATTGAAGGTAGACAACTCTTCTCTTACAGGCGAATCAGAACCTCAACTGAGATGTGTAGAATCCACCCATGGTAACCTGCTCGAATCCAGGAACACCGTATTTTCAGGGACGCTTGTCCAGTCCGGTAACGGCAAAGCGATTGTCTATAGCACAGGGATGAGGACACAGATCGGCAGGATAGCTACACTCACCAAAGAGACAGATAATGTAGAGAGTCCATTAAAGAAAGAACTTAACAGATTTATACGAATCATATCCTCCATAGCAATCGTATTAGGGGTCAGCTTCTTTCTCGTGAGCCTATTCATGGGAAAACCTATGATGGCTTCTCTTATCTTCGCGATCGGAATCATCGTTGCGAACGTACCTTAAGGCCTTCTTCCTACAGTAACTCTCTCCCTTGCGATAGCATCCAAAAGGATGGCCAAAAAGAATGCTCTCATCAAGAACCTTGACTCTGTAGAGACCCTCGGTTCAACAACAGTCATATGCACAGACAAGACAGGAACAATCACCGAAAACAGGATGTCTGTCAACTCAATCATGGTCAACCAAGAGGAGCACAACGCATTCGAGAAAGACATCATGAAAGTACATGGTATGGACATGGTGCATAGGATATCAGTCCTGTGCAATAACTCAACCCTGACGAAAGATAAGGCAAGCTATATCGGCGACCCGACAGAAGGATCGCTCCTTCTCTTCGCACATCAGACCAAAGGGGTCACCCATACACAAACTGAATTCCCAAGGATCTCTGAACAACCATTCGACTCCCACACTAAACGCATGATTACCATAAATGGACGTGCAAACAAAAAGGTCGCATATATGAAAGGTGCACCCGAAGTCGTCATGAAACTATCGAACCGGATTCTAATCAATGGAAAGACAAGTGCTTTCAATACCTCTCATATCAAGAGAGTCAAAGAAACATACAAGAAGATAGCAAGCAGAGGAGAGAGGGTAATCGCGGTAGCCTACAAAGAGGCCAAGTCAAAAGAAGTCTCAGGATTCATCTTTGTCGGTCTGCTTGGAATAGTAGACCCACCTAGAAAGGAGATCCCTGAAGCAATCGCTAAATGCCAGAAAGCAGGTATAAAGATCATAATGACCACAGGAGATTACAGCCTTACTGCTGAATCTATCGCACGGAGAGTTGGGATGATCGACCACACCAGTCCGACCCTTATCGAAGGAACCAAGCTTGCCAAGATGGATGATGAAGAACTAAAGACCGCCCTTAAAAACCCTCACATCATATTCTCAAGAAGTTCGCCTGAACAGAAACTCCGTATAGTCAAAGCACTACAATCAATGGGAGAGATCGTAACAGTCACAGGCGACGGAGTCAATGATGCCCCTGCACTCAAGAACGCTGACAGGGGAGTCGCTATGGGGTTAATCGGCACAGAGGTCGCACGTGAAGCATCTGATATGGTGCTGATGGATGATAATTTTGCCACAATCGTCAATGCTGTCGAAGAAGGGCGGACTGTCTTTGACAACCTTAAGAAATTCATTGCATATATCCTGACTAGCAATGTCCCCCAGATCCTTCCTTTCATCGCCTTCGTCCTCCTACAGATCCCCCTTCCATTGACAGTCATATTGATCCTCGCAATCGACCTCGGAACTGATCTCATCCCTGCCCTAGGGCTTGGCACAGAGAAACCTGAATCCGATGTCATGAACAAGCCACCCAGAAAAAAGAAGGAACGACTGCTATCATGGAATCTCCTCTTCAT
>JAUUYB010000123.1 GCA_030590605.1 Candidatus Woesearchaeota archaeon | reverse complement strand
GAAGCGAAAAAATCAAACAACCTGCTTGGAATCAAGGAGACAGTCTTTTTCGGGATCCAAGAAGGCAAATTCGATAAAGAAACCACACTCAAAAAAAAGATCCGCAAACTGATAAAGGAGAAAAAACCATCTAAGATATTCCTTCATTCTATCGATGACCCCCATCCTGACCATCGCGCAGTGTACCGCATCGTCATGGACTGTCTGGGAAGCTACAAAAAAGAAGTCTACAGTTATGAAGTATGGAACATCGTGTCGTTTCGCAGGAGAAACTCACCAAAACTTGTCGTCGACGTAAGCAATACATTCGATAAGAAAGTCAAAGCGCTCAAGATGCATGAAAGCCAGAAAGTGACTGTATGGACACTTCTCTGGAACATCTATCTCAAGGCTTTCGTCAATGGATTCAACAACGGAGTTAGATATGCGGAGGTCTTCTATAGGCTAAAATGAAACTATTGATCGCGAGCGACTGTTTCCTTCCCAGGTGGGACGGCATATCCAGATTCCTCTATGAACTCCTGCCATCGCTAAAGAATCATTTTGAACTCACAGTCATCGCGCCAGAATTCAAAGGAAGAGGACCAAAGCTGCCTAAAGTCAAACTCATCAGGATAAAGACATATAACTTCCAGATAGGAGATTACTCCCCTCCGAAAATCAGGTCGCGTCTGATCTATGAAGAAATAAAGAAAAATGATATCATCTTCATACAGACATTAGGTCCGATCGGAGCGGTAGCTGCACGACATGCGGCAAAACTAAATAAAAAACTAGTCTCTTACATACATTCATTCGAATGGGAACTCTTCTCAAACAGCATAACAGAAAACAAGACAGTACGGAAATCGGTCCATCATATCACCAAACACTTCGTGAAACGGATCTATAACAAGGCTGACCTCCTTATCCTCCCTTCCAGAAGAACAGGCACGACAATCAAAAGGATAGGGATCACCACACCGACCCGGATCGTCCCGCTCGGAGTCGACACCAAATTATTCTCACCGCCACTATCCAGACTGACCGCCAAGAAGGAAATCGGAATCAAACAACCATATCTGATCGGATATGCAGGAAGGATCGGAAGAGAAAAAGACATATCTACACTCATCAAGGCCTACAAAGAGATCCGGAAGACCAGAACTGATATCGGATGTGTCATAATCGGAACAGGCATCCCAATCTATGATGATGCAATCAAAGAAGCAGGCATCCGGCGATTCGGAAAGACAAACACGATAGAAAAATACCTCAAAGCCATGGACATCTATGTGCTTCCTTCACTGACAGAAACATCTTCGCTATCTACCATGGAAGCGATGGGGTGCGGTGCTGTACCTATCGTCACCGGAGTCGGAGAGACGAAAAACTATGTCAAGAGCGGTAAGACCGGCTACAAGTTCCAAGTCGGCAACCACCTGTCTCTAGCAAAAAAGATCATGGATGCAATCGACAAAGGAAACCTAAGGAAGATCAGCGTAAATGCCAGAAAAGAGATAGTGAAAAGATACGACTGGAGCAAGACCGAGAAAGGACTCGTAGGCGCGCTCAAGAAAGCTGCACAGAAAAAACTATTGAAAATCTCGCACAGAGATTTTTAGGGGGTGTTAGTACCCCTCACTTCAGTGCGAGATTTTCAATCCCAAAAAATTGGGTTCAAGAATAATTAACAAACCTGATAAAACCCCTCCATTTAGGGTGGGGATAGGGCTTGCGGATAAGTAAACCCAATTTTTTGTTATCAAAGAAACGACGAAAAGGATCATAAGAACTATTCTAAATCTTCAGACTCATCACTTTCGTGATGCCATGATTATCCATAGAGACCCCATACAGGCTGTCTGCATGCGAAATCACCATGTCGTTATGAGAGATTATTATATACTGAGAACTGCTCGCGTACTTCGCAATCAGTCTAGCGAATTTCTCTGAATTATGCTTGTCAAGCGCTGCGTCTACCTCATCCAACACATAGAATGATGCAGGATCGTGTTCCTGGACCGCGAAGATGAATGCCAATGCAGTCAGTGTCTTCTCTCCTCCTGAGAGAGACCTGATGTCCATGTACCTCGTACCAGTCAGCTTGACCTTGATGTATAATCCGCCCTCGAAAGGGTTCTCCTTGTTCTCGAGATCAAGGTATGCCTTCCCTTTTGTCGATAAGCTCTGGAAGATCTCCCGGAAGTTCTTGTCAACAGCCTCGAAAGTCTTCATGAACAAAGTGATCTTCTTAGATTCAATCTGATCCATCAATTTCAGGACGTCGTTCTTCTCCCTTTGGAGGTTCCTTTGCTTATCCATGAGCGAAGAGTATTCCTTCTCCACTTTCTCGTATATCTCCAATGCACGCATGTTGACTGAACCTATATCTTCCTTCATACGTTCAAACGCATGGATCTCCTTCTTCAGCTCATCTATCGGCCTCTTGAGATCCAGTTTCACACCTTCGTACTGTGCAAAATCCTCTTCTAGACCAGAGAGCTCTGCCTTGATCTTGGCAAGCTCAAGCGTAATCGTGTTGACTGCATACTCATCCTTACGTGAATCAAGGTCCAGCTGGTTCAACTTGTCCTCATCCTTGGATATACCCTCATTGATCTTAGACCGCTTGGCGAAAAGGCTCTTGAACTTGGCATAGAACTTGGCCTGCATCGCCTCTTTCTCCTTAAGTTCCTTGTTCTGAATCTGAATCCTATCTTTCAGGAGCTTCTTCTCTTCCTTGAAACCTTTCTCTTCCTTATCGAGGTCTGCAATGATCCTTGCAGTATTTTCCTTATCCCTCTTGAATATGTCCTTGACCTGGATATCAATACCCTTGATGTCGGATTCGATCTTCATCAGTTCATGCGTGATCTCTTCCTTCCTCTGATCGAAAGTGTTGAGTTCTGCAAGCACAAGAGGATTCCTGATCTGACTCAGCTTGTTCCTCAGCTCCTGCTTCCTCATCTTCAGCTTCGCAAGCCCCCTGTTCTTATCTGACACCTTCGAAGAAACATCATCCACTTCCTTGTCTATGGAAGAAAGCTTCTTCGTGAGATCCCTCTTGTAGCTGATAGATGCATCGAGGTCATCAGATTTCAGGTGCAGACTCTTCTCAACCCTTATTATCTCACCTTCAAGCGTCGCCTTCATCTGACGGAAATCGATTATTGCCGCCTCATTCGCCTTCCTGCCCATCTCAAAAGAGACTATCTTCGCTTCAGCTCCAGATATCCTCGACTCAAGCTCATCGATGCTTCCAGAGAGCTCCTTATCCTTGAATGATGATTGCTTCACAGCCCTGAATCCGCCCTGCATAGCACCTGACTGTTCTACCAAATCCCCTTTCAGAGTGACCATACGGACTGTACCTACACCTATCTTTCTCGCACTATCAAGTGAGTCCACTACAAGAGTATCCTTGAAGACGTATTGGAAAACATTCTTGAACTTACTGTCAAACGAGATGAGATCGACCGCGAACCCGAGAGCTCCCTGCTTCTTCTCGAATGGACGGACAGAATCATTTATCGTGAAACCTTTGATCTTATTCAATGGCAGGAATGTAGCGATACCGAGCCTGTTAGATCTCAGATAGGATATGCACTTCGCAGCGACTGCATCACTTTCCACCACCATCCCCTTGACTCTCGGACCTGCAGCCACTTCCATAGCCAGACCAGCCTTCGAGGGTACAT
>JAUUYB010000053.1 GCA_030590605.1 Candidatus Woesearchaeota archaeon | reverse complement strand
CTTGATGTGCATTTCGATGAGTATTTCTTTGAAGGAGCAGTAGAAGAACGTGCAAAAGATATCTCAAAAGACCTCGTAAAAAAAGGCATCGCAAAAGTAGATAACGATGCCACGATAATGGATTTAGAAGATGATAAACTAGGCATCTGGGTCTTGCTAAGAAAAGATGGCACTACCCTTTACTCAGCTAAGGATCTCGCTTTAGCAGAAAGGAAATTCAATGAATTCAGGATCAACCGAAGTATCTACGTAGTCGGAGCAGCCCAGGCCATGCATTTCAGGCAGCTCTTCCGGACATTGGAACTCATGGAATTCGATAATCTAAAGCGATGTGAGCATCTCTCATTCGCAGAAGTGAGGTTCCCCCATGGAAAGATGTCTTCCCGGACTGGAGATAACGTCCTCTATGGTGATCTCAAGAAGAAGATCATCGATTACTCGACTGAAGAGGTCAGGAAACGTCACGAAGGTTGGACTGAAGAGAAGATAAAGAAAAGCGCTTTTGCTATCTCTGTAGCTGCGATTAAATTCTCGATGCTTTCACAGGACCCGAACAAGAACATCGTGTTCGATGTAGAGAAAGCCCTTGATTTCGAGGGAGAGACCGGACCATATATCCAGTACGCACACGCAAGGATATGTTCTATACTGAGGAAATTCGGTAAAGAACCGGAAAACATAGACTATTCCCTCCTAAAAGAAGACGAAGAGAAGAAGATCATGATCCATCTCATGCGTTTCGACCAGACTGTCCAGGAGATAGCAGAATCCATGCGTGTGAATGTCCTTTGCACTTATCTCATCGCTCTCGCACAACTCTGGAACGAGTTCTATCATAAGCATAAGGTCCTAAGTGATGACACGAATCTCACGAATGCCAGGATCGCTCTCGCACAGAAAGTCAAGTTCGTTTTAGGAGAAGCATTGAGCCTTCTGGCGATCAAGGCGCCGGATCAGATGTGATTACCCTTGCATCTCTTCTACTCGTTCTTTAGAGATCAGGACGTTTGCGATCTCAGAAGGAAGGTTAGCCATGTCATCCTCTTGGAAAGGACCATAGACTTCAAGTTCCTTACCCACGAATTTAGGCACTGGTTTTAGGAACCTGACTAGTTTGGTGCCGTTTTGTTCTGTCGGCAGATCGACAGATGAATTTGTTTGTTCTGGAGGGCACTGGGATGCTATATCCGGGAATTTGCCGTTGGTGACTTTCACAAGGATCCCTTTCCTATATCTGTCCATAGAGAGTATGATCTCATCGAAGAATAGCTTTTCCTCGACAAGAAGATTTGAGGAATCGATTATGTCTGATCCTGTCCGGGACTTGTTCAAGGCGAGCATTATGACTTTCTTCTCTCTTCGCTCATAAAGCTCTTTTATCATCCTATTGATGTTCTCCATCTGTGTGCGTAGTTCAGCATGCTCAGCTGATGAGAAGAGGTCCATCTTGTTCTTAGAATCTTCAAGAAGAGATATCTTATTCTGGAGGTATTCGACCAGGTTCGCGAAGAATTCAGGTTCGAGCTTCTGGATCTCATCTCTGCCTTTTTCCCGCCTGAGTATCTCGTAGATAGTCTCGTAGTTGATGGTTATCTCCGCATTATCTTCGTCTGCCATTCTTCCCCCTGAAACATACTAACATTGAGATGTATATAAAGATTGTGCGTCTGGTAGAGTCGTATATATCAAGAAGGAGAAAACACCATTGGCCGGATGGAGCATCGCATGTTCCTATACGAAGTATAGGGTTATGCGAAGCGTAATAGGGCGTGCTGTAGGCACGACCGTCCGTGCCTTTGGTGGTGTTTTCGTATGAAACAAAATATTTAGGTTCAACAAAAAATTACCTAATCAGTTTATCCAATCTCTCCGCCTGCAACATAAAGATCTCCACCTTAGACTGTATTATCTGAGGGTATGGATTTCCGTCTGTCTCTATTGTCAGGAACGGCAGCCGACCGATCCGCTTATCCAATTTCACACCTGAAGCTTCTTCCTTCCCCTCTCGTGTCATCACCTTAGATAATACTGACTCAGCAACGCGAGAAGGCATACAAGCAAAAGGACCGATAGATATCACTCCGGAAGTCTCGTCAACTATCTCTCGCAAAGCAAGTCCGATTGTAAGGATGGATTCCCCAAGCAGTTCCGGATTTATAAGATGCTTGGCATGTGCTATCGTCTTCTCCACATCGATTAGGTGATGCTCATATAATCCTGATAATGCAAGAGCCGACTTCACCTTTTTCTCTAACGTAACAAGCACGACCCCTTTTATTTTCTCTTTGATTTTATCAGTAAGAGTCAATGGCTTCAGCCCTTTTGACGTCTTGATTGTTCGCCTTAGCCCGGTACGAGCAAGATAATTGGTATAATAGATGTATTCTGCGACAGGTGCGACCTTCACCACAAACCCTTTAGCAGCCAACTGCTCTATCAGATCGATCCTGGAAAACTCTTCCCTGCGGACATATACTTCTCCGATAAGAGACACCTTCATTGCTTTACCATACTCTTGAGTCAAAGGAATCTCTTTCAGCTTCAATGAAAACATTCTGATGGTGGATATGACATCCCTCAGGCTTCCGTGTTCAAGAGAGAATCTGACATCATCCCATTCCTGATCCAACACATTCAATGCCCCCTCTTTATCAACAGCCAAAGCAAGGAGTGCGTTCTCGATGTCCTGTAGAGCGTCTGTGACTATCATCGCTATCCATGCTCGGACAAAGAACCGCGTCCCCATGTTCCCATAGGAATTCTCGTCATTCAGCGACAGGACTGCTGTATCTTCGAGTCCTATCTCATCGATTAGGTCTGCTAGCTTGATATGATACTGGCCTTGCCTGCAGGGACCATGGCCGTGCGGCATGAAGAACAGATATTTTTTCCCATCATTCTTCTTGCGGTAATCGATCATCTGACCGGTAGTAAGGATGTATGGCAGGCATTCTTTGCAGCTCGTATGCGCTCTTCCTGCTTTCAGGTCGTCCATCGTAGGGACTCCGAGCGAGACTGCATTGATTCCGTTGTGCCTGAATACAGCAGCGAGCCCTTCTGTCCCATACCTCCCCATCGATGGCAATATGACTTCGATTTTATCAGATGTCAACGGATATCTCTTCCCATCAGGATCCACCACGACAATCCCTCCTTTCCGTGACACCACCCTAAGAGGCCTGAATGATCGCTTGGACTCATGTATCTTACCCAATCTCTTCAGTTCACGATAGCTGGATATGATATCGATAGCTGCATCGATCCGTGTCTCGACTCCTGCATCAGATGAATGGCTGTCGAGTTCCAGGGTAAGAGACGGCTTCATCCCCATTATCCTCCTGAAGTACGACACCAGGAACGAATCAGGTCCGCAAGAGAAATTCGTTATGAAGGTCCCGAATAATTTATCGTTATCCCTGACAAATATTGCGTTCCTCAGTATGAGCTGTCCCATGTACCAATACATGTTATTGTTCGAGACAATGTTTTCAGATGGCAGTATGTCATGTGGGATGATCACGATACCCTTAGATGCGAACTTATGGGGGATGCCCATATTCGCTTCTTTCGCGAAGCTGTTGTATGGCCTTCCGAACAGCACCATCCCGAACCTGTCTCCTGATTCGACTTTCAGCAGGGCCTCTTTCCCAAGAGCCAATAGTTCTTTCCTGGTCTTTTCCTGTATTCTTTCTGCCCTTCGGAATGCCTTGTCTGCTTGTGCTCGTGTCTTTCCTATATCCTTCGCAATAGAGATGAATCCTTTTCTGAGAGAGTCCCTGTCAGCGAAGTTCAGTACAGGTGTGAGCAGTGGAGACAGCTTCCTGTCAGAAAATGCCTGAGATAAGTAATAGCTCTCTGCCTGGACAAATACGCATGTCCTCTTGTAGGTCTTCTCTTTCGGATTCGCCATCTCTGTTACATGAGGAAGGAATATGTAGTCAGGCTTCTTCCGAACAAGGTCCTCGAACATGCCGTGGCTGAGCTCGACAGGATAGCAGAATGATGATTTCACTCTTGCAACCCCAGAAGGTACTACAGTATCTGAAAGCACGACCCGAAATCCAAGTGATGTGAAGAAAGCATGATACATAGGATATAGCGTATTAGTGAGGAAGCTTCTTGATATCCCCACAGTCTTCCCTGTAAGGCGGGATTTCCTGTCAAATATTATCTCCTGCCTGCGTTTGACAAAGTCATAGATATCTGGTTCTGTAGTGATATTCAGTCTCTGGTTGTAGTACTTGCTGCAGGCTCCGCCGAAAGGAAATGACTTGCCATCGACTTCTATCACATTGATCTCACATGCCCTGTCACATGCCTTGCAGACAAAAGAATTTTTGTAATCGAATTTCCTGGAGATAAGTTCAGAAATCTTGAACTCCTGGCTTTTCATAAGCCCTAGCCCAATCCTTTCCTTCACTTCCAAGGCCACACCAAATGCACCCATGAGGCCGGGGTCAGGCGGTACGACTATCTCTTTCCCTACGAGTACAGACATCGCTACTGGAACCGCTTTATTGTAGCACACTCCGCCTTGCATAAGTATCTTCTTTCCGGTAGACCTGTTCCCTTTGACCCTGTTGTAATAGTTCATGCAGATCGAATAGACGAGCCCGGCGATGATCTCGGTCTTGCTGATCCCTTCTTGCAAAGCGTTCTTGATATCGCTGGAGATAAAAGCTGCGCATTGGTCATTGAAATTCGGCGGGTTCTTTGCCCGCAGTGCGATAGCTGCTATCTTCTTGTATCCTACATCAAGGCTTTCCTGAGCTGATTCTTCCAGGAATGATCCTGTCCCTGCAGAGCATGCCTCATTCATCGCATAGTCTGAAGCGACCCCATTTGTCAGGTAAGTGTATTTTGCATCCTGTCCGCCTATCTCAAATATCGTGTCGACGTCCTTGTCGTAGTATGCGGATGCTTTTGCATGCGCGATGATCTCATTGATGATCCCGTCTGTAAGAGCGTGCAACCCGGCTATATGCCTCCCTGATCCTGTGACTCCAAGCCCTTCAATAGTGATCGGTACATTGATCTGTGTCTTCAGGCTCTTATAGCACTTGACTGATGCACCGACAGGGTCTCCGTTTGTCCTCAGATAAATCGAAGCGAGTATCGTATCATCAGATTTCCGTATGATGACTGCTTTAGTTGTAGTGGATCCGACATCAAGCCCAAGCAGACAGGTATCATCTTTTTTTGCATTGGATCTGACTCCCTCCTTGAATGTGACTTTCCCTATATTCTCTTTAAGTGAAGGTAGGAAAGTGAAATTTGATCTGGATTTCTGGAACATCCGGGACCGCATCTCCTTGCCATAGGAAAATGCATGGAGCGCTGCACCATATGCTTCGAAATATGATGCTTGTTTAGGTATGACCGCCTTAGGATATGAGCGTTTGAGGAATTTTATGACTGCCTTGTTCTGTGCTACTCCTCCGATCACCAGTATCTTCTTTGAACGTTGCTGAGACAGGAGCTCTACGATCTTGTCGCTTATCATTTTCGAGAGCCCTGCTGTGACTCTGCCTATGGAAGTCCCCTTGTTGAGGGCATGAGTGCAGTCGCTCTTGCAAAAGACGCTGCATCTTCCGGATAGATGGTAAGGCTCGTTCTTTGCAGCTAGACTTACCGCCTTTGCCAGGGGCAGGTCCATCCGTCTTATCTGTTGGAGGAAGAATTCTCCTGTCCCGGATGCACATTTGTTTCCGGTGATGACATTTGAGATGAATCCTTTGTTATCGATCTCATAGACCATGAATGTCTCACCGCCAAGTGATGCGATAACCTGATACTTGCCTGCGTAGCCGAGATGAGAAAAAGCGGTCTCTATGGCTTCTGGCTCTGAGATAATGGGGACAGTAAGGATGTCCTTGAATTTCCTGCCTGTAACGACTACATTCCTTTTTCCGAAGTTGTATCCTGCTAGCACTGATTTAGGATTGCCATTATGGATGACGCTCTTTGTAGACACCTCAATGACCTTTTTGCCTGCTTTCTTGAGCCTCACAAAAGAGACTGTAGATGCACCGACGCAGATACCTATGGTTTCCATCATCAAGAGGAGAAATGAAGTGGGTTTTTAAGGTTTCTGTGTGTTGGCCAAGTAGAAAATGTACAGACGAAGACCATTTTGAGTACTCAAAGGGCATTTAGAATGATGTTGAAAGATGAAATTTTATCCCAGTACTCAAATTGGGAAGCATTTTCTACTTGGTCAACAGAATTCTCAAAGATTCACCCTACAGAGAATTTTTAAATCATTACAGTATCCCGAGAGCCTATGAATGTCCCAGAACTATTGGCTCCGGCTGGCAACATGGTATGTCTGAGAGCTGCGCTCCAGGCAGGAGCTGATGCAGTATATGTAGGGATCAAAGGCCTAAATATGAGGGCTGGCGCTACCAATTTCGAGCTTTCCGAACTGAAAAAGATATCAGATATCGTTCACGAGAAAAAGAAGAAGATCTATCTGGCTTTGAATACCATAATCTATGATGGAGAGGAAAAAAAAGTTTCTCATATACTGGAAGCTGCCAAGAAAGCCGGGATCGATGCTGTCATCTGTTGGGATATGTCAGTCATCATGAAAGCCTCAAGCCTTTCTATCCCTGTCCACCTCTCTACCCAGGCATCAGTGTCGAATGTCGATGCTGCTAAGGGCTTCGCCAAGCTCGGAGTCGAAAGGATAATCCTGGCAAGGGAATGCACTCTGGAACAGATCCAGCATATCAAGGAGACTGTTCCTGTCGAGATTGAGGTCTTCGCACATGGCGCGATGTGTATCGCAGTCTCTGGCAGGTGCCTTACATCTCAATTCTTACATGGAAAATCAGCCAATCGGGGAGAATGCATCCAGCCATGCAGACGGGAATATCGCGTGACTGATGCTGAAGAGGGAGATG
>JAUUYB010000050.1 GCA_030590605.1 Candidatus Woesearchaeota archaeon | reverse complement strand
TCTATAAAAAATGGAAGGCGAGGGAGTTCTCTCCGATGGAGACTGGTGGTGCTGCGGAACTAATAGCTGCGTTCAAGAAAGTTGTCCCAAGATAGGTTCTAATAATGCGTGTTCAACGGGATATCCCGACATTCATGACAGAAGCAGGGGTGGACAGGACGAATCTGCGCCAGTATATCCAGCAGGTCATGAAGAAGAAAGGGATAACCTGCAAATGCATACGATGCAGGGAAGCAGGAAGATCAAGAGCGGTTCTTGGACCTCATAAAGTGAAAAAGATGTCTTATCAGGCCTCAGGTGGGACAGAATGGTTCATATCTGCAGAGTCAGGAGAAAGCATTTTTGGGTTCATCAGGATCAGATATCCTTCGACAGATTCAAGGAAAGAGATTACAAAGAAGTCAGCGCTCCTGCGAGAGCTTCATGTATTCGGAGAGGCAAGCTCACTCGGAAAAGTAGGTACTGTCCAGCACAGAGGTATCGGTAAAGAACTTCTGTCAGCAGCTGAGTTGTTATGTAAAAAAGATAAGAAAGACAGGATGGTAGTGATTTCAGGAGTCGGCGTAAGAGAGTATTACAGGAAACAGGGATATAAGAAAAAAGGCCCATATATGGTCAAGAAATTATAGTTCTGTTTGTATCCGATCTTAGATCATATACCCAGTTCTTCTTTCATCATCGCGATGATAGCCTTCCTGTCCTCGATTTTCTTAAGAGCGATTTTTTTGGATTTACTTAGCCGTAAGATGCTATGTGCTTCCATCTCGATCTTTTTCAGGATGTTATCGATCTCTGCAGGATCTGAATCGAATTCAGAGAACTGTATGAATCCTGTCAGCCCCATCGAGTCCATCTGGTCCGCATCGAAGAGCATGAAAGCTTCTTTAGAATCGGGGTTGCCATAGAACCCATGTTCGTCTATTGCATGGATGACAGCATCTCGTTTTTCTTTTGGGAATCCGCACTCCGATAGCACTTTCTTTGCTTCTTCAGCAGCTTTCTTTGGGTGTGGTTTGTCAAGATTTATGTCATGGAGAAAGCACGCTGCGTGGAGAATCTCGTCATCATAATCTTCTGATAGCCGGAGTGCCAGCTTGTACACTCTTTCTGTATGCGAAAGTCCGCCTGAGGGATGACCGAATCGTTCCCTTGCGTATTTTTCTATCTCACTTCTTGGCGCCATCGATCTCTTCGATCTTTATAGCAGAAACAGGGCAGATGTCAGCAGCAGCTTCGTTACATCCTTTTTCATCTACCTCTTCAACTTTTGGATGGGAATATCCGTCTGAGCCGAGTTCGTAATTATCACATACATTCACGCACTGACCGCATCCGATACATTCATCAGTAACTATTATCTTGAATTTTGCCATTGATTGTCACCTTCAATTCTTATATTCTATGGACAAAAAAATGATAGGTATCGGATTGAGGTTCCTGCATATAAATGTTTTGTTTCGTTTTGTCCGAAATTTTTGGTAGGACTCATTTTAGCGACGAGAGATTTAAGTATATTAAATGATATTAGTCGTTTTGTGATTTCTCCTGGTGTATATTACTTCATTTCAGACAAGCCAAAATATGTCAATACTTATTCTAAAAGATAATGGAATACCCTAAAAACACCTGGTCACGAGGACGTAATACCAAAAGCTTTATAAGGGGTTGCGAAATCTAGAGGATATGCCAATCCAATCCTTCTCTTGTTAAAATAGGGATAAAATAGACCTATGGAGATAAAAGAAGCTTAATTTGGCCTTAATTAACCATAATGCCCTGGTAGTGTAGCCTGGCCTATCATGAAGCCCTGTCGAGGCTTCGACTCGGGTTCAAATAACGAATTTCGCCTTTTTTTAGAAAAAGACGGGCGTTTTGAAAGTCCCGGCCAGGGCGTTTTATTTTCATGGGCCTGTAGCTCAGCCTGGCTAGAGCACATGACTTTTACCTTCGGGAAGTCATCATGGGGTCGCGAGTTCGAATCTCGTCAGGCCCATTCACTGTCATAGATTGTTAAAAGGGGTCGCAGGGCGATGAGGCGTGGCCGATATCGTCCATGTTTTGATCAAACTTTTGTTAAAAGTTTGCTTGCCAGGCCCATTCATTGTCACAATTTTCACATTTCCGCGCGGAATCCAGTACCGCATCAAAACCGTAAATACTGGAGGGGGTTGGTCCAAATCGCTAAGAAAAAGATAGCTGTCAATCAGGAGATAGTCACTAAGCATGAACTTGCTCAGGTTCATTCGAAGCTGAACGAGAAAGAGAAGAAAGAGATTCTCGCGAGATATAACGCAACGATCAAAGAACTGCCTAAGATATTTACAAGCGATCCGGCAGTTTCTCACCTTGACATCAAGCAGGGAGATGTCGTCAAGATAACAAGGAACAGCAGGACCTGCGGAAAGACTGATTTCTACAGAGGTGTCATAGATGGGTAATCCTTCAAAAGTAATCATCGACAGCTATTTCAAAGACCATTCGTTCGTAAGGTCTGACATCGAGTCGTTCAACTACTTCATCGAGAAAGAGCTTCAGAAGATCATCGAAGAAAATAAGATTATTGAGCCGACTATCATCCCTAACAATGTGGATGAGTTCAAGATCGTTCTGGACAAGATCTGGGTAGAGAAACCTGAGATCACAGAAGCAGATGGATCGAAGAGAGCGATATATCCGGTAGAAGCACGTCTGAGAAAGATAACGTATTCTGCTCCATGTTTCATCGAGGTCAGCGCTCACATAAATGAAGTGCAAAGAGAATCTTTCACTACACAGATAGCTAACATCCCGATCATGCTGAAGAGTAATTACTGCCACCTGAACAAGCTGACTAGGCAGGAACTGATCGACAGGGGAGAGGATCCTGACGATCCAGGCGGATATTTCATCATCAATGGTACAGAGAAAGTCATAATTGACATCGAGGATCTGACATCTAACAAGCTTCTGATCACTAAGCAAAACGTAGGTGTGAGTGAGTATGTCGGAAAGATGTTCTCGGAGAGGGGGTCGTTCAAGATTCCGCACACTATCGAGAAGATGAAAGACGGTATATTCTATCTGACTTTCACGAGGGTCAAGAGGATACCTGTTATCGTCATCGCTAAAGCGCTCGGTCTGGTTAAAGATGAAGAGATCATGAAATTTATCTCACGTGACAAGCAATATGATGAAGTCCTGATAAATCTCTATGAATTCGTTGACATCAAGACAAGTGAAGATGCGATCGATTGGATAGCGAAGAAGATAGGTATAACTCAATCAAAAGAGATCAGGATAGAACGTATGCAGGAGATTCTCGACAGATACCTGATCCCTCATATAGGCATAGATAAGGACGACAGGATAATGAAGTCCTACAACCTCCTGAAGATGGTGAAACATTTCATCCTTGTATCCTCCGGAGAGATACCTCCTGACGATAAGGATCATTACAAGAATAAGCGGCTAAAGTTCTCAGGCGACCTTCTGGCAGACCTGTTCAGGGTGAACCTGAAGGTGTTGATCGGTGATTTGCTCTATAACTTCCAGCGGATCGTCAAGAGAGGCAAGTTCCCATCGATCAAGGTGATCATCAGGGACAAGCTATTGACACAGAGGATATACAGTTCTATGGCTACCGGCAACTGGGTCGGTGGGAGGAAAGGTATAAGCCAGAGGATCCAGCGACTTAATTTCCTGGAATCTCTTTCCCATCTCCAAAGGGTGGTTTCACCTCTTTCGACTTCACAGGAGAATTTCGAAGCGAGGGAACTGCATTGTACACATATAGGAAGGCTTTGTCCGATAGAGACTCCAGAAGGGACCAACATTGGGCTTAGGAAGAATTTAGCACTGACAGCAAGCGTCTCAGAAGACGGCGATGAAGAAGAGCTCGTACGATCGCTCATAAATATGGGGCTGAAGAGGGTTTAAGATGACTGAATTATATCTCAACGGGAAATTTCTTGGGTATGTCGAGAATTATGAGGAATTCGTAAAGCAGGTTAAGACTGAAAGGCGAAAAGGGACACTCGACAAGAACGTCAATATAACATACAATGAATCGGTCGACGAGATCCATATAGAGAGCCTGAGAGGAAGGGCAAGGCGTCCATTGATCGTCATAAGAGACGGACAGAGCCTGCTCACCGAGAAGTATCTCAAGCAGCTCCAAAAAGGCGAGCTCAAATGGGATGACTTGGTCCAACAGGGAGTGATCGAGTATCTCGATGCTAGCGAAGAGGAGAATTCTCTCGTCGCATTTTTTGAGAAGGAAATCGGTCCAGAGCATACTCATCTGGAGATATCCCCTCTTCTGATGCTTGGACTATGCACATCTCTCGTTCCGTTCGGTAATCACAATCAGGCGACAAGGCTTAATGCAGGATCGAAGAACCAGAAACAGGCAATAGGTCTTTATGTCGCAAATTACTATGTCCGGATGGATATGGATGTCAATATCCTGCATACTCCGCAGGTACCGGTCGTCCAGACCATCATGCATGATATCTCTGAGTATGGGAAGCACGCTGCAGGACAAAATGTGGTCGTCGCAGTCATGAGCTATAAGGGATACAATATGGAGGACGCGATCATCATCAACAAGGGTTCTATCGACAGAGGGTTTGGCAGGAGCACATACTATCGGCCGGCGATCTCTGAGGAGCTCAGATATTCAGGCGGACTTATGGACAATATCAGCATCCCTGACAAGGACGTCAAGGGATATAAATCCGAGAGGGATTATAGATACTTAGAGGATGACGGATTGGTCTTCCCTGAAGCTAAGGTCATGGAGGATGATGTGATCATCGGAAAGACCTCGCCTCCACGATTCCTTTCAGGTATGGATGAGTACAGCCTCGCATCTACTTCAAGGAGGGAAAGCTCATCATCTCTTGCCCACGGCGAAGAGGGAGTCGTAGATTTCGTGATGATTACAGAAAACAATGAGGGGAACAAGCTTGTCCAGGTCAGGTTAAGAGACCAGCGTATTCCTGAAATCGGAGATAAGTTCACATCACGACATGGACAGAAGGGCGTCATCGGGATGATTGTCCCGCAGGCAGATATGCCTTTCTCAGCATCTGGAGTTGTTCCTGATATCCTATTCTCACCTCATGGTATCCCTTCAAGGATGACCATGTCGCATCTTCTTGAACTGGTGTCAGGTAAGACCGGTTCTCTTTCAGGCAGATACATCGACGGGACGTCGTTTTCCTGCGAAGATGAGAAAGAGATCCGGGACGAGCTAAGGACACTGGGCTTCAAGGAGAATGGTACAGAGACTCTTTATAATGGGATCACAGGCGAAAAATATGAAGCTCAGATATTTATCGGAAACATGTATTATCTGAAGCTGAAACATATGGTCGCAAATAAGATTCATTCCCGAGCAAGAGGTCCGATCCAGCTGCTGACTCGTCAGCCGACTGAAGGCCGAGCGAAAGAAGGAGGTCTTAGGTTAGGAGAGATGGAAAAGGATACCTTTGTGGCACACGGAACTTCCCTCCTGCTTAAGGAGAGATTTGATTCTGATAAGACGATTGTTCCTGTCTGCGAGAATTGCGGAATAATCGCCGTGTATGATAGTTATAAGGACAAAAAGTATTGCCCTATCTGTGGTGATAATGTGGAGATCTCCGATATCGAACTGAGTTATGCATTCAAGTTGATACTGGATGAGTTCAAGAGCATGGGAGTATATCCGAAACTCCAGCTGAAGGATAAATATTAGGATCTAAAAAATGGCAAAAAAAGAAGAACAGGAAAAAGAAGCCGAGGTAACTGAAGAGACAGCTAAAACATCTGAAGATGTAGCTGAATCTGCTGCTGAAGAATCTACTGAGAAATCTGAATCATCTGATGGAGAAGAGGAAAAAGCAGAAGAATCTAAGGATCCCTATGATAAGATAGAGGGTTATCAGCAGTTCGTCCATAAGAAGGTAGATAGTATCCTGTTCGGCATGCTCTCTCCGAAGATGATCAAGCAGATGGCGAACGCTAAAATAGTAACACCAGAGTTATACGATAAAGAAGGTTATCCTGTAGATGGTGGCCTGATGGATATCCGTCTCGGAGTCATCGATCCAGGTCTCAAATGCAAGACCTGTGGGTCTAAGCTCAAGGAGTGCCCTGGACATTTTGGATACATCGAGCTTGCAAGACCTGTGCTTCACATCAATTATACAGATGTTATATTGAATATTCTAAGGTCCACATGTAGGGATTGCGGAAGAGTCCTCATCTCGAACAAGGACATTGAGGCATACAAAGATGGCATCCATGAGGTTGAGAGTCAGCAAGGGCATAAGGCAGTCGCTGAATACTTGAAATATGTGATCGGTAAGTTGAAGACTCAGAATAAATGTCCTCACTGCAAGGCTCGTCAGCAGAAGATCACGATAGAGAAACCTACTACTATTCTTGAGAACGATAAGAGAGTTAATCCGATTGAGATCAGGACCAGGCTTGAGAAAGTTCCTGACGATGATATCGAGTTGTTCGGACTTAACCCAAGTTTTGCTCGTCCTGAATGGATGATCCTTACTATACTCCCGATTCCGCCTGTGACGATGAGGCCATCGATCACTCTCGAATCCGGTGAGAGATCTGAGGACGACCTGACCCATAAGTTAGGCGACATCGTAAGGATCAACCAGCGTCTTTTCGAGAACATCAATGCAGGAGCGCCAGAGATAATCATCGAGGATCTATGGGATCTGCTTCAGTATCATATTACGACTTTCTTCGACAATAGCGTATCTCAACTGCCGCCTGCAAGGCATAGGTCAGGCCAGCCGTTGAAGACTATCGCTGAAAGGATCAAGTCTAAGGAAGGAAGGATCAGGCATAACCTTGCAGGTAAGAGGACTAACTTCTCTGCGAGAACAGTGATCAGTCCTGACCCATCACTTGGTATCAATGAGGTCGGAGTCCCGATGAATATAGCTATGAAGCTGACGGTTCCAGAGCTCGTAAACGAGTGGAATATGGAGTACCTCAAGACATTCGTCGATAAGGGCCCTAAAGAGTATCCCGGCGCTAACTATGTTATCAGGCCTGATGGAAAGAAGAAGAAGATCACAGATGAGACTA
>JAUUYB010000138.1 GCA_030590605.1 Candidatus Woesearchaeota archaeon | reverse complement strand
AAATTGCTATGGAGTTCTGTCCAATATGAGAAATATTCTACCATACTGGTGTTCTCCCTGGTCATGACTATGACTTCTGTTCCAGTAGAAGAATAGACATTATTGATGGATCCGATTAGTTCAGTCTTGTCTGCATCGCTGAATATCTCCGCCCCGTCTATGATATATTTATCCATGGAGAGATCGACTGCAACTGTTTCAGATACTTCTTCTCCTGGCATTTTCATCGTATAAGTTATGTAATTATATGGGAATCTGAATTCTCTGGTGATATCTATGTTTTCCGGATCGAAGAGCGAGCTGTCCACCCCTTGAGTATCTTCGGTATCCACATCCTTGAAGAGAGTCGTGTCTGTCTCAGGATCAAGGTCTTTGAAGACGAACGATACAGAGGAGTCTGTCTCTACGAACTCGTACTTATCGATGACTGAATCGTCGACTTCCATCGATTCCTCGATACCGCCAAGGATCATCTTGTATTCAGGTGTGGTTGAGAAGGTGAGAGCAAGATCGAAATTTCCGTTTCGTTTCAGTCTCTGATGGATATCTATATTGATACATCCTGATATGAATAATATGATGAATAAGAATCCTATATGCTTTATGTTCATCGATATCCTCTTTTTAGAGGGATTTCAGCAAAAATGGTATTTATATCTTATGCTTTCCTGAGATCAACCATCCTCTCTTTCTGGTCAGAATTCCTGAAATAATCATTTATCGCAGCACGTAGCGCCTGATCCCCAAGCACTGAACAATGTATCTTGACTGTAGGTAATCCATGAAGCCTTTCAAGGATATCTCCTGGTCTTATCTTAAGGGCATCTTCTATCTTCACCCCTTCTTTTTCTGTCACCATCACTGAGAGCATCGAAGTGGACGCTATCGCTGATGCGCAGCCGAAGGTCTTCCATCTGCATGCCTTTATCCTGTCGTCTTCTATCTTAAGCCACATCTTCATGACATCGCCGCATGCAGGACTGCCTACTTCTCCCATCCCGTTAGGAGATATCTCTTCGACATCTGTTTCTTCCATCGCGATATTTTTCGGAGACATGAAGTGTTCTTTGACTACATCTGAATAAAACCATTTTTTTTCTTTGTTTTCTATATCTGCCATCGTAATCACCTAGTGTTTGAAATCCTTGTCAACTCCTGCTGCGATTGCCTCTTCCATGGTCTTGTGTAAAGGAGACATCTTCCTTAATTTCTCGACTATAGGAGGCACTTCCTTCAGTACATAATCTATATCAGATTCTGTTGTGTCTTTTCCTAAAGAGAACCTGATAGACGAATGCCCTAACTCATGCGGAAGTCCGAGCGCAATGATGACATGGGATGGTTCCAGGCTGTCTGATGAACATGCGGACCCTGTGGAAGCATATATCCCCAGCTCATTCATATAGAGCAGCAAGGACTCTCCTTCAAGATTGAGGAATGATATATTTGCATTATTAGGAAGCCTTTTTTCATGTGTGCCGTTCAGCCTTGACTCTGGAAGATTTAGCAACCCGGAAATCAGTTTATCCCGAAGTTTCCCCACTCTGATTGACTCCTCATCTCTGTGGTTAAGAGCCATATCTAGCGCTTTTGCGAACCCGACAATATTCGCCACATTTTCTGTTCCTGATCTGATGCCGAATTCCTGTCCGCCGCCATATATTATAGGTTCTATCATGATATCTCTCTTCTTGTACAATACCCCTATCCCTTTCGGCCCATATATCTTCGATCCGTTGATCGTGATCAGGTCTGCTCCGATCTTTGTGACATCCATCTCAAGATAGTTCGTCGCCTGGCACGCGTCTGTATGCAGTACCACTCCTTTCTCCTTGCATATCTTTGCGGCTTCTGCGATAGGTTGGACTGTCCCTATCTCATTGTTTGCATATATGATGGAAGCAAAGATCGTATTGTCTGTTATAGCTCTCTTAAGTTCCTCAAGATCTATCAATCCGTCCCTATCGACATCAAGCAACGTGACTTCAAATCCTTCTTTCTTCAGTCTCTCGAACGAATCCAGCACTGCATGATGCTCTACCTTGGTCGTTATGATATGATTTCCTTTGCTCTTGTTCTTCCTGCAGTAGCCGAAGATGGCAAGGTTATCTGATTCTGTCCCTGATCCTGTGAATATTATCTCTTTCTCATCCGCTCCCAAAAGTTTCGCCACTTTCTCTCTTGCGTCTCCGACAACGGTTTTCGCATCTATTCCCATAGCATGCATGGAGCTGGGGTTCCCGTATCTCTCTCCCAAGAATGGAAGCATGACTTCTAATACTTCTTCATCCACCCGTGTAGTTGCAGCATTATCCATATATACTCTCATTTTTTCACCCAGCATCGTTCATTACAGCAGTAGGTCTTGACATGCGCTTCAACATTACGGAGAAGCGGGCGTATGGTCTTCTCGTTTAATGAGTAGACCCGTTTCTTCCCATCCTGCATCTTGGTCACGAAGTTGCATTTGAGCAGCACTTTGAGCGCATGGGATATCTTTGATTGCTCCTCTTTGACCTCTTCCGCGATATCTGTCACGCACATGTCTTTCTCTGACAGCGCCTCTATGATCCTCATCCTCGTATCATTCGCGAAGACCTCGAAGAACTTTTTATATGAAAGACATTTCATATGAAGAATGATTCATATGTTATATTTAAAGGTTATGGAAAAGAAGTACGAGGGTCTTACCTGATATATTGCTCCTTTAATTGTTCAACTTTATCTCTCGCATATGTATTAGAATCCTTCTGAAGAAGCTCAAAATGTTTACACTCCTGGAGAAATTTCTTTAGGATCTGAGGATCGAATCTGCCGGATTCTTCCTTCATCATGATAATTGCGTCACAACTGGGTATCACCTCCGGCCTATAGGCTCTTTCAGACACAAGAGCATCATAGAAATCCACTACAGATACTATCCTAGCTGATAAGGGGATCTCTTCCTCCTTGATCCCTCGGGGGTATCCTTTTCCATCCCATCGCTCATGATGTGTTAACGCAATATTCCGTGCATTATCCAGGACCAGATGGAAATCCAGCAGAAGATACCCTATAGCAGGATGGTCTCGAAGGGGATAAGAATCTTCTATTTT
>JAUUYB010000072.1 GCA_030590605.1 Candidatus Woesearchaeota archaeon | reverse complement strand
CCAGGTTGAACCATCATGAACATCTCATAATAAATAAAGTAATCAGCAAGGCGAATCTGTCAGATATTGATGGATTGGCTAAGTTGCTGATCAGGGAGAGTATCGAGAATTGGAATCTTCTTCTTATGCTTCCTGAAGGGAATGCCAAGGAACACTTCGATAGGCTCAAGGAAGATCTAGGGGTCATATGTGATTCAGTGGCAGGTCTGGAGAAGTATAGCAAAAAGATTAGTAATATGACACTTACAGATTTTCCATTATGTTTGTTTAAAGGTAATTCAAGAGGGATGAGGCACTTTTTGTCATCTGAGATCAAAGATACGAAGATACTCGGTCAGGAGACTATCTCTGACAAGCTGGATGTAGAAAAGAATAGGAGAAAACGATTTGTGGATGATTGTGAGGGATGCAGTCTGGCTAAGGAATGCGGCGGTGTAGTAAGGGGGTATTTCTTGTGAGTGGGCCGTATCTGTATGTGGGAGATAAATGCAATAACAATTGCGTCTTTTGTTCAGAGGTGGACCTGACCCCATCTAAGAGACCTATTCTTGATATTAAGAGGGAGTTGTTGATTCTCCGGAAAGTGTCTGATACTGTGAACTTTATGGGAAAAGAGCCGACATTGAGGAAAGATCTTGGAGAGATGATCAGGTATGCAAGAAAGTTAAGGTTCAAGACAATCGGTATCACGACGAATGGCCGTATGCTGTCTATTGATGGGGCGCTCGAATCTCTTATCGAAGATGGATTATCCCAATTAGTTATCTCTATCCATGGTCCTGATAAGGAGACGCACGACGCGCAGACTCGGGTGAAGGGGAGTTATGTCCAAGCATGGAAGGCGATTCATACTGCAGTAAAATTGCCGGTTGATCTTATCGTGAATGTTTTGGTTACAAAGATTACGCTCCCTTCGATGGATAGGATCCTGGATCTCCTTGTGAAGATGGGAGTAAAAGCGGTTCATCTGCTGAATATTGCACCTATCTCAAGAGGATCATTCTCGAGAGAGATGGTTCCGAAGGTGACTGATGCTGTTCTTGTGCTTACAGGAGTGATAGACCGTTTCCAATCGGGACTGAATATTCATCTTATAGAATTTCCTCCATGTACTATCCCGGAAGGGTACAGGCATCATTTTTCCCCATGTCTTGAGGATAATGATGCAAAAGTGAGATTCAAGGAATGTGACAGTTGCGGTTTCGAATGTTCTGGCGTCTCGAAAGGGTATATATTGTTATATGGAGATAGTGAATTTACAAAGGTATTATCCCCTCCACTTTCCTTCTCTATTGGTGCGCCTCTTCCTTTGCAAGGCGCGTTACCTGATCTGTTCGCTGTAAACGCTAGGATCAAACCTGCGATGAGGATTTCTGTCAAGGACTTAGATGAACTTGATGAAGTGAAAGGATGGTGCTGTAGGTTTGGTCTGGAAGTTAAGGTAGGGGAAAGGAAGCTCCTTCCTGGAAAGCCTAGCCGTTTCGAGGAGAGAGAAAAGAATCTCATTCCGTTGGACAGCTCTAATCCAGGATCGATCTATGTATATATCTCGAAGACTGTAGAGGATGCAAAAAAGTTAAGAGACATGGATCCAGAGCTTGCGGTTGTTCCGACTCCTGATTCTGTAAAAAAGTTTGGTCTCATGTTAGGGTATCCTGATTGTTGCGTAGAATCTCATGTCAAGAGGCATAGTTTGAAAGCCAAGGACAAAGAGAAATATTTCGTGCCAGGGCAGGCATATCCGTTTCTAGCGAATAATCTTCTCAATTGCGTATCGAATCATTACTTGAGCTTTCATTATCCGTGCAGTCATGATTGTAAGAAGAGTCTGGTCTATGCGTCTGATATATTGGAGGCGATCAGGAGCCTGTACCCGAGGTATGCAGAAGAGATTGAAAGGATGATGAGGATGCCTTGCCTTGTTTGGTTCGATCCTGAGCAGGGGTTGTATCCTGCATGGGATAGCAGGGAAGGTGTGATCTTCAATGGAGTGGTTGTGGGGGATGTGATTGAGTATCAAGGAGTATCCCTTTTGAAGACGACGCATCCACAAAAAGAGGGCATAGGTATTGATTTTATGTTGTTTAAGAAAGGGGATAGGATCGTTTTTGATGATGACGGATGGAAAGTATTTAAGGGAAAGGAGGAACTGTTCAGCTATGCAAGAAAAAGCCGGTTCGAAGGAGTGCTCTGGAATTTTGAATGAGTCGTTCATAACTGGATACGCAGAAGTTGCGAAAATCCGGTTCGCTGACGAGATGGTGCAGATAAATAGCGAGCTTGCCAAGAACAATATGCTTCACCCTGATGACCGTCTGGAAGCATCTCTATCATATGGGGAAAGCGTTCATCCGTTCAGATTGGTGTGGTATGGACTGAGGAAGGGCTGGCATGAGACCGCAATCCTGGATATCCTTGGTAGGATTGGGAAAAAGGAGATTGGCGCAAAAATATTTTCACAGATCGATGAGGATATAGAGCTCGCGTTCGGGATTGACTGGACAGATGAACAGAAGAGGACGAAGGTCTACCTCTACTCGCTTGAGAGGTATGGGCTCGGATGGAGAGAGGATTTAGCCAGGAGAGTTTCTTCGATTATTGGCCTAGACACAGTTCCCGATAGCTCATTCCTCTTCCTATGCATAGATTTCGAGCAGGGGAAGGATGTATTGAAAGCGTATTACCGCTCGAAAAGAGTGCCTCCCAAGATAGAGGGGATGGATCTTGATGATGATGCCATTGAGTGCATAAGGTATGAGAAAGATAGGGCGCCGGTAAGATCATTCCATCACCATATCAGCAGCATAGATATTGAGAAAGCGATTCCAAGAGGGATTCTTCAGGAATGCGCTAGGTTTTTGGTAAGGGCAGGGAAGTTGCCCAACTATCTCTCGTATGGTGGCAACAAGAGGACGATCTACCATATAAGTGAAGGAAGGAGAAAATGGAGAAACGATTGATTGTCAAGCTGGGTAATATGTGTAACAATAACTGTTTGTACTGTTACCAGGCGAAAGAACAGCAGGGTTTCAGGAGAGCTGATATCTGTAAGTCATTGAGTGAAATAGAAGGAAGGTTCGATAAGGTCATCCTGACTGGGGGGGAGCCGACCATCTACCCGGATATCAAAGAGATGATAAGTCTGGCTAAAAGGTTTTCAGACGTTGTCTATCTGCAAACAAACGCAAGGATGTTATCTGATAAGGTTATGTTAGGCGGCCTGAAGAGCGCGGGAGTGACAGGGTTCCTGGCATCTGTCTGCAGCGATGAAGCGAAGATACATGATCTTCTGACTCAGGTCCCTGGAAGTTTCAGGCAGACCCTGAATGGATTTAAGAACATATCTGAGGAGGGTATGTATTTACTCATAAATATCCCTGTCGTGAAGCAGAATCTGGTATCATTGCCTCACATGCCTGGGATGTTGAAGAGATTCAATCCTTCGCAGATTCAGTTTTCCCTTATGTATCCTGAAGGGAATGCTCTTAAGAATATTGATTCTACGATTCCTTCCATTTCGGCTGCACGCCCATATATATCTGATGCAGTCAAGACGAGCAAACAAGCAGGACTTCAGGTGAGGACAGAGCTTGTCCCGTTCTGCATGCTGGATGATGATGTTTTTGCAGAGCGCACGCAGCCAGACATACTAGTCATAGATCATACGAGGATATACCATCACATGGATGAGCAGGAAAAGATGATGGTCAAGCCAGGTAGCTGTGAGGGGTGCAGGCATATCGAGGATTGTCCTGGGGTGTCTATCCCGTATCTTGAGCGATTCGGAGATAAGGGATTGGAGGCGGTCCGATGAAGGTTGGTCTGTTCATCCCTCCAGGAAGCATACAGAGACCGATAATGCCCTTCTTTGGGTTGGGGACAATAACAGCATATCTTAAGGAGCACGGGATCGATGTTGTTGTCAACGATTTTTCTGAGATGGAATGCAATCCATCGTCTGTCAAAGAGATCACGAGGATCATCAGTGGGATGGATCTCGATCTCATAGGCTTTTCGCTCCTTAACCGTCTGACTCCTGAACCATTACGTTTTGTTATGGCGCTTGCTGAGAGTCTCAAGAATGAGTCATCGACACGGATCGTGATAGGTGGTGCGTACAGCGAAGTAGGGACTTTCTCAAGCATATACCGACAGATCATGGAGCGATGCAGATCGATTGATTATTGTATTGATGCCATGTTCTCAGGAGAGGAACCCTTCAGACGATTATGCGAAGCAAAGGATCTGAAGGATGTGCCGAATCTGTTGTATAGGGAAGGGGAGAGCATCAGGAACACGGTGTGGAAGTTCCATCGTAAGGTGATTGTTCCTGATTTCTCTGGGTTCGACCTATCGGTCTACAGAAAGAACGCTGGGCTGATTGTCCTGCCTTTCCAGCTTATGAGCGGATGCACATACAGATGCGCATTCTGTCTCGACTATGATAAGTCTCCCCACATTCTTGATCCTGAAGAGGCGGTGGATGGGCTTGAGAAGATTTCCAAGCTGACACGGAATGTTTATTTCCTTGATCGTACGATAAATATGGATCCTGTATGGTTGGATAAGTTTTGTGACTTATTGATTAAGAGGGATTCAGGTATCAAGTGGACTGATTGTGCCTTCCCTGCGAGACTGGACTCTGGGTTGTTGAAGAAGATGAAGGCAGCTGGGTGTGTCAGGTTGATTTTTGGTATGGAGTCAGCGAACGATCGGATGCTCAAGTACTTGAAGAAGCCGACAACGATAAAGCTGGCAAGTAAGATATTTATGGATGCGGCAGACGCAGGAATCCAGACGGTTCTCGAACTTATTGTAGGATTCCCTCATGAGAAAGAAGAGGTTGTGCAATCCACAATAGATTTCTTGAGGGAGAACAGATCATCGATAGCAGGCGCGTATGTGAACACTTTTGAGCTGAAGACCCCCTCTCTCATGCAGGAACAGCCGAGGGAGTTCGGTCTTACTGGAATTGCCCCGTTAAGGCATAGGATCGGAGAATTTACGTTCGAGTATGGCAACCGGTTTGATGAGATAGATGGGCTGCTGTGGGATAAGGTGCAGGAACGGGCGTTTCGGCATCTCCAGATCTTGAAGAAAGGAGTGGGGGGCCACGTAAAGTTATTCACGGATGATACTAACCAAGAGGACGTCTACTCGTTGTTCAACGGTTGAGATAGGGAGCTATAGAAGTTTCAATGAGCATATTTATTCATGATCTTATTTATCGCTTTGAAACTGAGAGCGAGTTTGAGGAACTTTTTCCTGTCGGTTGTGTGGTAGATAGGGATAAGGCACATGTTTCCTCCTGCAGGCAATCGTCCTTCTGTGAGTTTTTTGATTTCCTGGTTAGACTTGAGTATCATTTCGGCTCTCTTTTCCATATCTATCCCGTTGATGGTGTCTCCAAGGGAGTGAGAGGACGGGTCCTGGATAAAAAGCAGGCATGAGAAGAAGATGCCGTCTGGAGAACAGCAGATAGTATCACATGCAGACTCTTTGCATATCAGATTGAAGTTCTCGATATCCATCCCTGAGTCTGCCAGCCGCTCGATCTCTTTTTGAAGGATGGACAGTGATTTTCCATCCCATTCCATGGTCAGGTCATAACTAAGCCTGACGCTCTTGAAATATCTTGAGAGGAAAGTTGCGTTATCGAAGAGAGAATTGCATGTATTTGGGTTGAAGACGAGGTTAGCGGAAGAGTTCTTCAACCTCTTGATCAGCTCGAGGTCTATCATTGAAAACGATCCTTTTGTCCCTGCTTTCCTGTAGGTATCGTGTGTTTTTTGCATCCCATCGATGCTGACTTGGACCTTGACATCATCTTGATTCAGGCGGTTGACCCATCTCTCGTCAAGGATTGTCCCATTGGTAAGGATAGAGATATCCAATTCAGGGTAGGAAGAGATGATGTTTTTGATAAGTCCTG
>JAUUYB010000075.1 GCA_030590605.1 Candidatus Woesearchaeota archaeon | reverse complement strand
GCAGGACCTGTGATATGTTCCTTGCTGATAGGTTCGTGATAGGGACCTGCCCTAAATGCGGATACAAGGAAGCGAGAGGCGATCAGTGTGAGAGCTGCGGGCACCTCTTGAATGCGACTGAACTTATTGACCCTTCCTGTAAGATATGCAGTTCACTTCCAGAGATCAAGGATAGTGAGCATCTATTCCTGGATCTTCCTAAGATGAAAGACAAACTCCTGAAATGGATCGATCAGAGGAGCGGAAATTGGTCCAATAACGCGAAGACCATGACTTATTCCTGGATACGGGACGGCCTGAAGGAGCGCGCTATATCAAGAGACCTGAAATGGGGGGTGAATATCCCTACTGAGAAGTACAAGGATAAGGTATTCTATGTCTGGTTCGACGCACCTATAGGGTATATCTCGATCACTAAGCACGCGTTTCCTGATTGGGAGTCCTGGTGGAAGGATGATGAGAATGTCCGCCTTTATCAGTTCATGGGCAAGGATAACATCCCTTTCCATACGATCATCTTCCCTGCATCGCTCATCGGATCAGGTGATCCCTGGACGACTCTTTATCGTATCTCCTCGACAGAATATCTGAACTATGAGACTGGTAAGTTCTCGAAATCCAGAGGAGAGGGAGTGTTCGGAGATAATGTGGTCGAGACTGGTCTGCCTGCAGATGTCTTCAGGTATTATCTTCTCATCAACAGACCGGAGAAGTCAGATTCAATTTTTTCATGGAAAGATTTTGGGGATAAGGTCAACAACGAGCTTGTGGCTAATATCGGGAATCTGGTCAACAGGACTGTGACTTTCACGAAGAAATTTTTCGATAAGAAGATTCCGTCTCCAGAATTTAGCAAGCGCGAAGAAAATCTCTTTGAACAGCTTAAGGAAGAGTATGAGAAGGTGACTTCCCTTTTGGATGATGTCGAAGAGAAAGAGGCCCTTAAGGGTATCATGCATATATCTAAGATCGCTAATCAATATTTCCAGGAGACAGAACCCTGGAAAAAGATGAAAGATGACAAGGTCGCTGCAGGGACTGCTCTATATGTCCTGAACACGATAGTGAAAGACTTAGGGATCATGGTGGAGCCGTATCTTCCTGAGACATCCAAAAAGATATTCGTTCAACTGGGAATCGATCCAAAGAGATGGAATGATCTTGGGAAAAGGTCATTAGAACCCGGGCATGTCATAGGTGAGCCGGTTCATTTGTTTGATAAGATTGAAGATGAGGATATTGAGAGGTGGAGAGGTATGTATGGTGGCGAAGAAGAGTTTCCTTTAGATTTGCGTGTTGCAGAGATATCAAGCATTGAGGATCACCCAGACGCTGACAAGCTGCTTGTCATGCAGATAAATCTGGGAACAGAGAAAAGACAGTTGGTAGCTGGCCTTAAACCCTATTATGAGAAAGATGATCTGGTGGGTAAGCATATAGTTGTCGTGACTAACCTTAAGCCTGCGAAGCTCAGAGGAGTCGAAAGCCAGGGCATGCTTCTCGCAGGTGATGGAGATGGAGAGGTCAAGGTGCTTGAAGCTCCCGGATCAAAGCCTGGGTCTCAGGTGGCGCCTGAGGGTGTGAAGATCATCAAAGACCAGATTGTCTATGATGAGTTCTCGAAGATTGAGATTGTCATAAAGGGAGGAAAACCTTTTTATAATAGTAAACCCTTGAAAACAGATACTGAAGACGTCATTTGTGACGGAATCAAGGACGGTTCAAAGGTTCGTTGATGGCAAAAGTCAAGAAAACACTATCTCATCCACTGCAGGGTACATATGCGCATCTGCTGGATAAGGGAGAGAGGCTCAAGTATGCATATTCTGTCGGTCTTTACACTATGCTTTTGACTGACAACCGAGTCATCCTGAAGAAGAACATCTCTCACTCTCTCATAAATTTTCGATATAAGGATATTGAGGTAGTGGAATACATCACCAATCCTAAATGGTTTTTCCTTTTGGTCGCATTCCTGTTCTTCGTATCTTGTTATGTATTTTTTGTGGTCATGCCTGGAGATGGAAATATGACTCTCATGAACGTGAAGATTGCTTCTGGGGAGATATCGACCACTCAGACCAATATGAACACGATCATGTTCAAGCTTATCGGGTTCGTATGTTTCACTTTCGGGTTCTATTTCCTGTTCGGTTTCGTTATGAGCCTGTTTGGCCATCTGAAGTTCTTCCTCATAGGAAAACGGAAATCTATTCCGGTCATCTGTAAGTTCACTGAGGAGATCCCTGAGATCATAAATCATATCGAGAACAGTAAGTGAATCTTTTTATAGGTCGGTTGTTTTACAGTTCCTCATGAGATCAGTGTTGATTATTTTCTTTCCTGTGGTTTTGATACTATCTTCATTATTTTTTCATCTTAATTATCCTCCTGTGCATGATCACCAGTTCGAGGGTCGGCAGGTCATTACCCAGGATAGCGAGATGATCTTTGATTTCATCCAGGGAGGAGAGACTCTTCCAGAGAAGCTTTCAGGCAGGGAATTAGCTCATCTAAAGGATGTAAAGAGATTGGTGACGATAGCTAAACTGATCCTTGCGTTCTCTGTTATCCTGACCGCGATATCGATGTTCCAAAAAAAGGTCTCTATTCAACTCAAAAGGGGGGGATGGTTGACTGTTCTTCTGGGAGTTATCGGAAGTATGTTCGCGTTATCATTCGAATACGTTTTTCACGGGTTCCATAAGCTATTGTTTGTGTCGGAAAGCTGGATTTTCAATCGGACTGATTGGTTGATAATACTTTATCCGCAGGATTTCTTCTTCACTTTTTTCGTTTCTATTGTTCTGAATACTGTTATTCTGGGGTTTGTAGCTATTTTTATAGGTGTTTTATTGAGGAGACATCCATATTATTTGTTACAATAAAGTTTATATACCAGTTGTTTATTAAAGAGGGATAACAAATAGTTATTATTATCGAGGTGATACATAATGAAAATGATATCTTTGTGGATGATAGTGATTCTTGTGATAGCGCTTTCTGGTTGTGAATACATATTGACAGAACCTACAACGACTTGTGAGCCGCCGAACAAGATAGTGAAAGACATCTATGGCAACGAGGTCTGCGTAACTCCTGAATCTGATGAATTCTCTCTTCCTGAGGATGAACCCGGCGAGTCTCCGATTGAGATTCCTGAAATAACAGGAGATGTGATTGATGACACAGTCATAGATGAGGAACCTGTTGTCGAAGAACCCTCTGTTGTTTCAGGTCTTCCGAGAAAAGAGGTTACTGAAGGGGAGCTGGTTGATTTCCCGAATCTTCAGGCAACTGACCCTGACGGTGATGAGATAACATACACTTTCGAAGATCCTCTGGATGAGGATGGGGAGTGGCAGACAGAAGTAGGGGATGCAGGAGAGTTCATAACTACGATCACTGCTTCAGACGGAGAAAATGAGGTCTCCCAAAAGATCTTGATTGTCGTGCTTAGTTCCAATAATGCACCGGTCATTTCCGGGCTAAAGGACCTGATTGTCGTTGAAGAAGGTGACACGATAACTTTGGATCCTGTCATTACCGACGAAGAAGGTGACGAAGTGACTGTATACTATACAGGTTTCATGGACTCTACAGAGTACAAGACCGGGTTCGATGATGCAGGGGAGTATAAGGTCAAGATAACTGCGACTGATGGTATCAGTGAGACTGAGATGATCATCGATATAGTCATCATGGATGTCAACAGGGCTCCGATCATAGAGACTCTTGATGATATCCAGGTTGAGGTCGGTGACGAGATTGAGCTTGTCCCGGAGGTATTCGATGCTGACGGAGATGATGTTGAGTTCACTTTCGGAACACCGTTCGATGAGGATGGTTTATGGACTCCAGAAGAAGGAGATTCAGGGGAGTATGAGGTGACTGTTGTTGCTTCTGATGGTAAGGCTGAGGATACAGAGACCTTCAAGTTGACTGTAGGAACACCTAACCTTCCGCCTGTTTTCGAGACCCTTGAGGATATTATTGTCGACGAGGGAGATCTCATCGAGATAGATCCATCAGCGGATGATCCTGAAGGAGAAAGTATTGTCTTCACCATCAGCGGATGGCTGACAGAGTTCGTCTATCAGACCACATTCGAGGATGCTGGTACATATGACGTGGAAATCACTGCAACAGACGGAGAGAACGTCGTGAAGCAAGAAGTGACTATCCAGGTGATAGATAAGAACCGAGCTCCTCAGTGGGATCCTGGATCCTTCAACTGAAGTTTTTTTCTTTTTTTTTTCTTTTTTTTTAATTTATTTTTTCCTGATTTCAAAGCACCCGACATCCACTTTCTCGACATTCTTCTTATGGAATCCATAGATTGCTTTTATCGGCCAGTCATATCGTATTATCGCTTCAACACGGAATCCGTTGTCTAAAGTGAGTTTTTTTATGAACTCCTCGCTTTCGGACTTATGGTAGGAATAGATCAAAGGAGATGCCTCCATGGCCTTGAGGAGGAATGCTCTGTCAGCATGCTTTTTCTTTATCCCGAATGGAGGATTCATTATCACTGCATCTGCATTGTGATTGAAATCTTCAACAGCTGAAAGTATGAATTCTCCTTTAAGGCCTAATCTTGATGCCTCGGTTTTCGCCTGATCGATCGCGTCTGCATCCTGGTCGACAAAATACACTTTCTTTGCCCCTAAGAGCAGTGCCCCTATCCCAAGGATTCCTGTTCCACATCCAAGATCAGCGATTATCTTTCCTGAGATCTCTTCTCTCATGTACATCTGCCATAGCAGGTCTGCTGCGATCTCAGAAGGAGTAGGATATTGTTCCAGCATGACTTTTGGGTTCGTGAATACTTCTACTTTTGAGATGGCGATTGCGAGCTTGGATCTTGATCTCAACATAGAGATGGTCAAATAATCGTTCTATTATTAATCTTTTGGAGTATATGTCTCACTTTTTATTTCCTGACCCCGATTTTGAGTAAACGAAAACTATTTAAAGAACCGGGACTAATAGGATTTTGGGGGTGGAAACACTTGAGAGACATAAGTGATACTAGCGACAAGAATATAATTGACGACAAAGTTTCTAAGAAAATTCAAGAGAATCTCAAGGAGGCCTTTGATACTATCAACGAAGAATTCTCAGATCATCTGCAGGCGATAAACGAAAATACTAACGAGATTCAGGGGAATTATGAGTATATCTGTGAACTTGATTCTAAGATTGACAAGCTCGGAGAGAAGATGGATGAGATTGTCATGCTTCTCAGACGGTCAAATATCGATATGGTCGATGAACGGGTCCCTTTCGACATCAGACCGCTCAATACTAAGGAAAAAGAGATATTTTTCGCGCTTTATTCTCTTGAGGAAGAGTTGAATGCAGTGACTTATCAGGACATCTCAAGAAAACTTAGCCTTCCTGCATCATTGGTCCAGGCCTATATCACGAATCTGTTCGGAAAAGGTGTGCCTATCCTTAAGAGGTACAGAGAAAGCAAGGTATATCTCACTTTAGACCCTGAATTCCGTGTCTGTCAGGCACGAGAAAACCTTATCGGGATCACTGAGACTATCGCTCGCAGGATAAATCAGTGATTAAGAGTTTTTAATTTTTTATTAAAATTTTAAATAGATGATGTAACATATATATTAAATAGAATATATCCTCTTATAACTTTAATATACCATATTTAACATTATACATATTGTATTAGTATATTAATAATATATGTAATATATTATACTATATTTAATTAGTTATTATGAATTATAGACTTAACCATATACACGTTATATCTATATTATAATATTTAATCAATTATTAAATATACTAAGCCATTATTACCTTATAGAAAATATATAATAATATATATTTCT
>JAUUYB010000115.1 GCA_030590605.1 Candidatus Woesearchaeota archaeon | reverse complement strand
GGACAGGGAACCGGATAAATAGCACTTTGATTACCTATAACATGACTCCGACAGCCCAAAATCTTATTGGTAATCATTCTGTGCGGGTCACAGTGACCGATGACAAGACCACCTCCAATTATACTGAGTTCATGTTTGAGATAAGGGATCTCCCAAAGGCACCGCTGTTGGAGAACGTCCTTCCCCTCTACCAGATAAGAGTAAATAAGCAGTTCTATCTCGATCTATCCGCATTTGATGAAGATGGAAATATACAGGGATTCCATTCGAATAAGACTGAGGTGATTGTAGACACTATCCAGACTGGTACTTGGACACTGAACGCCACTGGAAATCTGTCTTTCACTCCGGTTGCTCCTACACTCACGCCATATGCTGTGAACATTTCTGTGAATGATACGACCGGGCTCATGGATTACCAGATTTTTGGTATTAATGTGACTCCCAATCATGCGCCTGTGATCACTTTCATCCAGAACATTACATGTGAGGAAAACAGCGTCTGCCCGACTGGTTTTTCCGGCTTCATTGGGATGGATCCTGATTGGCAGGACACTGCAGTATTCGCTGATAATACTTCCCTCTTCAATATCTTACCAGGGGGCAATCTTTCGTTCATTGTTGGGTCAAGCCTGATCGAGGGGGTTTCTATCAGTCTCACTGACGGAGACCTTACTGTGTGGCATAACATAACTGTGAATATCACGACCATAGATGACCTTCCTTTCTTTGATCCTCATCTGCCGGAAATGCCTGAGTGGGGAAATATTGTAGAAAACTCTACATCATCATTTAATATTACTGCGTATGATGAGGAGAACAAGACCTGTAATTTTAGTATAGAGTGGCTGAATTTTACAGATATCGGGGGTAATGTGAGCTATTCAGGGATTGACCTTTTCAATATCACGAATTATGGGAACACTACTTTGAATGACACGATCGGAGGTATCTTGTTCACACCGACAATCAACGAGACCGGTACATATTGGGTGAACATCTCTGTCTTTGATGGGGTGAAGATGAATTCGACTATCTTCTCTTTTGTAGTGCAGAACATCAATAACCCCCCTATTGTCTCTTGGACTTTTGACAACGGGACATACCAGACTACTACAGACTCAAATCTTTTTGGGATTGAAAACACTACTTTCACGATTGATGTGACTGCTGTTGATCCTGATTTTGACAATATGAATTATTTATGGATATTTGAAAAGGGGGTAGTGACACGCAGCTTAGGGACTGGAGAAGACTTGGAGTATAACATCTCTTTATTGGATGCGTATTACTGGAATCTCACACTTTCTGTCCAGGATGAAAATAACGCATCGACGAATATCACTTGGTTGTTCGATTCAAGTAACGTCAACCGGATGCATTGGTTTGGTAAGCTGGTTGATGATTCTTTCAAAGGGACGTATGTGAATGTCACTAATACTTCAAGTCTTGAGTTGGCTTTTTCTGGTTCATATGCTTCCCTTGGGGTATTTACGTCTCAAGAGTTTAATATTGACGAGACGAACGCGGGGTTAGACCGTTTCATCTTCCATCGGATTAGCTATACTGCAGATACGCCTGGCGGGACAGGGGTGGCATTCGAGACGAGGACTAAGCCCCCTGGCGTAGGCGCGAGCTATTCTGCGTGGGCACCACTAGGAGCTAACGGTGAGATCACTTCCCCAGATTATCAGTATATGCAATACAGGGTGAACCTGACTACGTCTGGTGCATCCACTCCGACAGTTCATGATGTGAAGATCCATTACGCGATTGCCAATCTCACAGGGGTAGAAGGTGATCCCCTTCTTGGTTGGATAAATCTTGAGAATTTCTTTTGGGATCGTGACACAGATGATAATTTTACCTATCAGGCATATACGACCTCTCTCCAATATTACATGACTGCATCAGTCGGAGAGTACAACTTCGTCCATATAACCTACCTGACACAAGGGACTGAATATGTTAATTTCTCATGTACTGATGAGTTCAATAACACTGTATGGAGCAATATGATAACTGTCACCATCACACCAAAAGCGACAGATACTGATCCTGAGGAGATTGTTATCCCGATGCCGTCAAGCGGGGGAGGGACTATCGTCAAGTATAAGACGCGTATCCAGACCAAAAAGGAGTATGTTAGCATGGATCTTATCCATCCAGAGAACGTGACGATTTATGAGAATGATATTATGATCATTCCAGTGACTCTCATAAATGATGGCAACACGACCATGACAAAGGTCAATATCTCCGTGTTCTCAGAGAATCAATTTCCTTTAGAATTATCGAAGACCCTTATTGATGAGCTTCCTCCTGGGTCTTCTGAGACTGTGACGATAACAGGTAACCTAACAGATGTTTATGGGTCATTTCAGGTGCTCGTAAGAGTAGACACTGAGACTCCGTCCTATACAGATACTGCAAAGATCACTATCAATTCTCTCAAGAAAGGGATGGCTGATGTAGACCTGTTTGATGTCAAGTTCGCTTTCGCAGAGGACCTTCTCGAGGCTAATCCTCAGTGTCTTGAGTTAAAAGAGTTCCTGAACCGGGCAAGAGATAGCTTCCTCACTAACGACTATGCAAGCAGCATGGATCTTGTGGATACATTCATCAACGATTGCAGGTTCATGATATCTAAACAGGCTGACCTGCAAGGTCCTGCCCAGGTGAACAATGCTGCACTTCTTATGGATCGTATCTTTGATAATAAGAGTCTTAGGAATGCCTTGGTGATAATCATCTTCGTTGTTCTGTTCTTCTCAGGATATCTGGCCTACGTCAAGTACAAGGCGGTATGAAAATATGTTCATACTAGTTAATCGCGTAAGATTTAGAGAAAATTTACAATAACGGAAACTATTCCTATTTGATATGCTCGTCCTAACTCCATCTTAAAAGATAGGGTATTACCGGGCTCGCTAATTATTGAGGAAAAGTTTCCGGAATAGAAAAGTCAAGCTGTCGAGCTTGTATCCTCCAGATAAATCAAGAGGTATTAAGCTCGACTTTTCTATAAATCAATCAAGGAAACCGTCTGAAATGATAGTTTGAGAAATTCCATTCGATGAACATTATCATGATCGCGATGACGAATAATACTGGTCCAAGAGGGACGGTTCTTGTGATCTCCTGAGGTGATATGATAGTGTCTATCGCAAGTGTGAGTTCTTCCCTGGAGCCTGCTTCAAGATAGATTCCTCCGCTGTTGTTAGCGACCCCAGCGAGTGTGTCTACATTGAGTGTGAATATTGACCCTTCTTCGACAAGTTCAGATGTGTCTCCTTTTTCTGATCCTATCCCTATGATATGGATCAGGACATGTTTGGAGGATGCGTAGTCGACTATTGAGAATAGTTCTTCTTCCTTAAGCACATTTTCCTGTCCGTCTGTCATGAGTACTATCATCCCGCTCTGGTCGTTGTCGATGGTTTCAAGTAGTGTGACTGATGTCTTGATAGCGTCACCTATCGCAGTTCCTGGTATGCTTGAGACGCTTAGACTTTCGACTGATTCGATGATATTATTGAACTCTTCTGTGGGCTCCTCGACGATGAATGCCATCCCTCCGAAGCTGACTAGGCCGACAGTAGCTCCTGTTGTGATGGTCGAAAGGTAATCTCTTGTGATGTCTTTGACTGCAGAGAACCGTGTGGGGTCTAGGTCTTTCGCGAGCATGCTTCCTGAGTTATCTATGGCGAAGATGAGGTTATAGTCGCTTCCTTCTGTGTTGTAGCCGAACCTGACACCTGAGAATGCGAGGATGATGACAAGTGTGAATGCGAGTCTGAGGAAGAGCTGGAGTACATTTTTTGAGAAGACCCAGTGTTCATCTATCCTTTTTAGGGTCTCGAAGTTCGCGAATTTCATCGCGGTCATCTTCTTGTACTTGAGCATATAGAAATGGGTGAAGACTATGAATGGTAGTATGAATAGGGAGAAGAGATAGTACGGGTTCTCGAAGAATATCCTCATCAATCCACCCCCTGGTTACGTATCCCTAGGAAGTTCATCATCTTTTCATCGAAAGGTTCGCTTGTGGTGAGAGCGAGGAATGATCCGCCTACCCTGTCGAAACTCTTCTTGACCATATCTATCCTGTGTT
>JAUUYB010000069.1 GCA_030590605.1 Candidatus Woesearchaeota archaeon | reverse complement strand
CGATAGCCGATGCTTTCGCAGAGATAATAAGACCCTTGGATCCAGAGGTCATTGCAGGGACTGCGAGTTCAGCGATTTCGTGGGCTGCGTTGGTTGCAGAACGGCTTGAGAAACCGATGGTATATATCCGGAAGAAATCTAAGGGATATGGCCAAGACCTATTGATAGAAGGCGGCGATATCAAAGGAAAGAAGGTTGTCGTCGTCGAAGATTTAGTTAGCACAGGGGGCAGTAGCTACAACGCAGTGATTGGTTGCAGGGATGCTGGCGCAGAGGTGACTGCGATGGTAGCGATTTTTACATATGAGTTTGAGAAAGCCAGGAAGAAATTCGAGGAAGGGACATGCAAGACCCTGTTCCTCACTGAGTTCACGACTCTCACTAAGGTCGCAGCTGATACTGATTTCATAGATACAAAAGACCTCGAACTCGTGCAAGCTTGGAATGATGATCCTGCTGGATGGGGGCCTGCAAATGGGTTTCCTTTAGGAGAAAAGAAGAATTAGGGGGAAAGATCGATGAATTTCAATGAAAAACTGATTAAGGCTGCTGAGGATAATGGGAGTATTGTCTGCATGGGGATGGATCCGGTAGTTGAGAAGATCCCTATAGAAGGCAAGCCTGAACAGGCTATCACGAAGTTCTTTTCTGATATCCTTGAGGGGATAGTATCTGAGGATGTCTGCCCCTCGCTCGTCAAGCCTAATTACGCATTCTTTGCTCAATACGGGTTCGGAGGTCTTCGTGCATTGAAAGAATCGATCAATGCATTCAAGAAGCAGGGTTTCCTGGTATTGCTGGATGCAAAAAGAGGGGACATCGGAAAGACTTCTGCTGCATACGCAAAAGAAGTTTTCGATTTTTGGGGGGCAGATGCTGTGACTGTCGCGCCTTACATGGGTTCAGACAGTGTCGGTCCATTCATCGATCAGTGTGAAAACGGATTCGGTGTGTATGTGTTGAATAGGACATCTAACAAAGGCGCAGTGGATCTACAGGATCTCAAAGTTGATGGGACCCCTGTCTACCTCAAGACATCTGAGAATATCATGAAGTGGTACAAGCCAGGGACTGGAGTGGTCGTAGGTGCTACTTATCCAAAAGAGCTTGAAAAGATTTCCAGATACTTCGTAGGAACTGGAAAAGATGTCCCGTTCCTGATTCCCGGAGTGGGGAGTCAGGGAGGAAGCGCGACAGAAGTGGTAGCTGCACTAAAATCCACAGGCAATAAGATTCCACTTCATAGGATTAATAGTTCATCAGGCATACTTTATGCTTACAAGAAAAAAGAGACAGATGATTTTGTAGGTGCTGCCATAGCTGAGATGCGGGACCTGAATAAGGAGATAGGAAAATGGTGAAAGTAACTGTAGATACGAGTAAGGACAGCCAGGAGGAGATATTGAAAGCGGTGGAGTTCCTGAAGACCTTGGTAGGGTCAGAGACTCAGCCAGAGATACCGCAAGAAGAGGTATCAGTCCCTATGGGTATGTTTGATTCAGGGTCATCAGAAAAAAAGGAAGATCCTGATCTTCCTGAGGATATTAATGTTCTAGAATATTAATCGAAATCAGATTCATCCCATTCTATCTTTTCAGTTATTTCTTTGAGGACGTTGCCTGTCTGTAGGTCATAGAGCTTTGCAAGGATGGTCGGGTTAAGTTCACTTCCTGAGAAGCTCTCATCTATGTTGTTGAGTTTGAATGTTCTTGTGTCTCCTTTAGCGATTCCAGTTGAGAAGGATTGTTGGTCTTTTACAGGGGAGGTGTCTTCATCGAAGTAATGCTTGGTTGCGTCATCATAGTACCATATCTTGACAGTCGGTTTGAATGTGCCCCCATTATTCGTGACTTTGATTTCAACTCCCTGTATCTTGTACCAGGTCTCTGATCTCTTTTCGACGATAAAATCTGTGATCTGGAATGCGATTTTTGATGGTTGTACCGCTTCTACTGTAACTGGTGTTGTTGTGTTTTCCACTGGTGGTTCAACTGCAGGCGTTGTTGTGTTTTCTATAGGTGGAGTTTCTGCAGGAACCGGGTCTGTTGGGGGAGTCTCAGTGATAGGTGCGGCAGCCTCAATCTCTGATGGTACTTCTCCAGTTTCAATAGGCAATTCAGGGATATCGACGATTCCTGATCTATCGAAAATACAGCCTGGTTGAACGATTATGACTGCAAGAAGACAAAGGACGAGTGTGATGAAGAAAAAACGTTCCACTTGTCGTGGATTTATATTGAGTTTGATGGTTACGACGTTGTCTCGTTGAGATGGGGTGTGATAGACAGGAAGCCGCATCTTCTTCTTTTCACCCCTTTTTTCGAAATCTTCGTGGTCCATACATAAAGAATCCGAATAAAAGGTATTTAAATGTTACGATGCTGTTTTAGTTACAGAGGATACGGAATATTTAATAACTTGGCGTATTTAGTCTTTTTTATGAGATATGAGTTTTTTGAGCATACTGCTGATGCAGAGTTCAAGGCATATGGGAAATCTCTCGAAGAGGCGTTCGAGAACGCTGCTCTTGCTATGTTTTCTCTTATAGTCGAAGAGGGGACACTTGCTGGAAAGGAGACTAGGAATATTTCGGTCGAAGGAAAGGACAGTGAGGCACTGCTCTATAACTTCCTTGAGGAGCTTTTGTTCCTGATTGATTCAGAAGGGTTCCTTATGAAGGGAGTGATTGCGATCACGATAGCAGAAGGGAATCTCCAGGCAGAGGTTAAGGGTGATATAATTGATGATAGCATCCATCCGCATGGAGAAGTGAAGGCAGTTACATATAATCGGATGAAGATAGGAAAAGAAAAAGATATATATCATGTCAGGGTAGTGGTGGATTTATAAGATGGAAAGGATAGATGATAATACTTGGGAAGTGCCGATGGAAGGCGCGATGCGAGTGCCTGGAAGGATATTTGCGTCAGAGAATCTGTTGGAATTGATGAAAAAAGATAGGACTCTGACTCAAGTCAGGAATGTTGCGTGCTTGCCTGGGATAATTAAGGCGTCATTTGCGATGCCTGACGCGCACCAAGGGTATGGATTCTCTATAGGAGGGGTTGCAGCATTCGATTTCAATGAGGGGATTGTTTCTCCTGGAGGAGTAGGTTATGATATTAATTGTTCTGTCAGATTAATAAGGACAGATTTCACAGTAAAAGAAGTAATTGAGAAACGAACAGAGATTCTTGATGCGGTCTTCAAGTCAGTCCCTCCAGGTGTCGGGAAGAAAGGGAATTCTCCATTTGGGGCGGATGCACTTCCTGAGATTCTCGAGAAAGGATCAGGATGGATTGTTGACCAGGGGTTTGGCAGGCGATCTGACATTGATCGGACAGAGGAGAATGGCTGCATGGATGCAGATAATGAGGCCATTTCTGATAAGGCTAAGAAGCGGGGTGCATCTCAAGTTGGCACCCTCGGTTCAGGGAATCATTTCTTTGAACTGCAGGCAGTCGAGAAGATATTTGATGAGAAGATTGCGAAGACATTCGGATTCACAGGACCTGATCAGGCAGTAGTCATGGTCCATTGCGGTTCACGTGGTCTTGGTCACCAGGTGGCTTCAGATTACATTAAACAGATGGAACAGAAGTATGGGATTGAAGGTCTTCCGGATAGGGAGCTCATCCATGCGCCGATACAGTCCGAGCTCGGTCAGGCTTACTTCAAGGCGATGGGGGGAGCTGCGAATTTCGGGTTCGCGAACAAGCAGATTATCACCCACCATATAAGAGAGGCTTTTGAGAAGATTCTCGGAAGCAGCGATTCTATGGATGTCGTTTATGATGTATGTCATAATATTGCGAAGAAGGAGTTGCACAGGGTAGATGGCAGATCAAGGATGGTGTGCGTACATAGGAAAGGGGCCACACGGTCGTTTGGACCGGGAAGAGAAGAGGTTCCGTCTGTTTATCGTAGTGTTGGTCAGCCTGTCCTGATTCCTGGAAGCATGGGCACTGCGTCATATGTGCTTGTTGGAACAAAAGAAGCAGAGCAAAAAAGTTTCGGTTCCACCGCGCATGGAGCCGGGCGGGTGATGTCACGTTCACAGGCGATTCAGACATACGATGGAGAGGAAGTGGTGAAAGACCTGGCTAAGAAAGGGATAGAGGTCAAAGGGACAAGTTTCCGGGGGATTGCTGAAGAGACATATCAGGCTTATAAGGATGTTGATGAGGTAGTCAGGGTGAGTGATGAGGTCGGCCTTGGAAAGATGGTAGTGAAGTTAAGACCTATAGGGGTGATTAAGGGATGAATATATTGATAAGGGTTTCTGGGGTCATTGTAAGAGGGAAAAGGATTCTGTTATTGAAACGGACTAAGAAGCACAGTAAATACCCTCTGCACTGGGGACTTCCGGGAGGGACTCTGCAGACCCCTGGTACACCTCTGTCGGAGTTCTTGGAGAATAGGGTTGATTATCTTACTGGGATGAAGTTTAAGGTCAAGCAGAAGATATGGTTTTACGAGGGGATAGACAAGGCCCATCATGCCCTGACTCATGTATATCTTGGTGAAACAAAAGGGGACATCAATAAGAAGAATGAGGAAGTGGAGGAGATTGGTTGGTTCACCTCAGAAGAGGCGGAAAATCTTGACTTGGCTTTCTCTGATTGGGAGATCATAGAAGATCTGGTCCAAGAAGGGATTATATTGTGATGATCTTGCCTTCTTTACCGACATTGATGACTTTAGTCTTTCCCACTTTTTCTTCTATACCTTCAGCTTCATGGACATGGCTGCAAAGTAATAGGTCTGGATGAAGTGTGTCGATTGCTTTCTTGACTCCTGAGCTTCCTGGTACGAAGCTTGAGAATTTTTCCATCTTAGTTTCAGTGGGGTGTACATGTGTTACCATGATTTTCTTTTTGAGATACTTGATGTTATCGAATCCTTTCTTGAGGACTGAATAGAACTCATCTTCTGATAGTTGTGAGAGGCCGACGTTAGCGAAGCCGCAGCCGAAGATGCCGATCTCTTTGTACTTGACTGAGTAACCATGGATGTTCTTGATGTCATAGAGCTTGGCAAGAAAATCTGCGGTAGCCATGCTCTCATGATTGCCCGGGACAAAGAGGACTTTCTTCTTGCGTTTGACAAACGGTCCGATGATGTTATCAGTGCTCTTTTCGAAGTCAGTGAGGTCTCCGCATAGTATGACAAGATCTACATCTTCCTCATCTGCTCTGATGGCAAGTTTCTTGGCGAGCAGGGTGTCTCCATGGATGTCGCCTGCTGCAAGTATCTTGAGGTCATGTTTCTCTTTTATTTTCTTGACTAGTCCTGACTTGCTCATAGTTAGGGAAGATAGAATATCTACTTATATTATTTTCCGTTTTCCTGATGCCCTCACATCGACATCAGAGAGATTGACGATGGTTGAAGGTTGTCCTTGTTTTTCGCCTTCATAGATTAGCACGTTGCTGCCTGCACGGAGCCGCGGATCCATATCATCTTTTGTGGTCATGAACTCAGCTCCGCTGACGTTCGCTGATGGAGTGATGATAGGCTTACCGAAGTTTGCGACCATGTCTGAAATCCAGTGTTTAGGGATCCTGACACCGATCGTGTCCATACCTGGATTTACCGCGGCTGCGACAGCGTTTCCGTTCTTGAGTTTCATTATGAGAGTGTATGGTCCAGGAAGCTTGTCCACCCATGCTTCTTCTTTTTCTGTGATAAGACAGTTTTCTTTGATCCACTCTTTTGATGGTGCTATGACAGAAAATGGTTTGTCAGGGCGTTTCTTGATGTCTCTGACCTTGGCGACAGAAGAATGATTGGTTGCGTCGCAGCCGATGCCGTAGATGGTATCTGTAGGATACACAAATATCTTGCCGTCTTCGAGCATGGATAGGATTTCGTCCTTCTTCTTAGAGTATTCTTCTTTTTCTATGATTTGCATATCTCAAGTGAATAGTGCGGCTCTTTTATATTTTACTTATATAAATTATATAAAAAAATAATTATGGTTCACATCGAACTGAGATATCCTCGCATGAATCCTTCTTCTTCAGG
>JAUUYB010000024.1 GCA_030590605.1 Candidatus Woesearchaeota archaeon | reverse complement strand
ATTGTTACAACCCCCTGTATTCGTCATAGGCCTTGATCTTGATCTTATCAACCGGACTATTCACCATGGAATCTACCATCGCTATCCCTACCTGGAGATTCGTTATGAGAGAGACATCATAATCTACAGATTTCCGCCTGATACGGAATCCGTCTGTCACAGTCTTCTTGTTCTGATTGTTCGGAACGTTGAACACCATCTCTAACTGATTATTTTCTATCAATGTCAATACATTATTCTTCTTATGAATATTATGCGCCTTGTAGACCATCTTGTTCTTTATGCCATGCTGGTCTAAAAATTCAGATGTATGTTCAGTCGCATAGATATTAAATCCTACAGCAGCAATCTTCTTCGCATATGGGAGGAACTTGAGCTTGTTAAGGTCCCCCCCGATAGAAAGAAGAATATTTTTTATCGGCTGTTTATGCCCCACTGAAATCATAGAAGCCAAGAATGCTTCCTTGAAATTATCTGCGATACAGCCTACTTCTCCAGTCGACGCCATCTCTACACCTAACACCGGATCTGCGCCCTTAATCCTCGTGAAAGAAAATTGCGGAGCCTTCACACCAACAACTTCCATATCAAGCGTCGATATCCAATCGGGCACTTTCTTGCCCATAATAGCTCTTGTCGCGAGCTCAATGAAATTCGTCTTACTCACCTTAGACACGAACGGGAAACTCCTAGATGCCCTAAGATTACATTCAATCACCTTTATCTGGTTGTCCTTGGCGATGAACTGAATATTGAATGGTCCGGTGATATCTAACTTCTTCGCTATCCCCTTCGCCACTCTCCGAATCTTCCTTATCGTCGCGATATATGTCCTCTGAGGTGGGAAGACAATCGTCGCATCCCCACTATGCACTCCAGCATTCTCTACATGTTCAGAGATGGCGGTTATCACGAGCTCTCCATCTTTCGCTACAGCATCTATCTCTACCTCTCTCGCGTTCTCAATGAACTTACTCACCACTACAGGCGCGTCCTCTGATACATCTGCTGCCTTATTCAGAAAACTGACAAGATCAATATGATTAAGAGCGACACTCATAGCTGCACCTGACAATACGTAAGATGGCCTCACCAAAATCGGATAACCCACCCGTTCTGCAAACTTCTTCGCAGCATCCATGCTAGTCACACTTATCCATTCCGGCTGGTCAATCCCTAAATCATCAAGAAGGCTTGAGAACTTAGACCTGTCCTCTGCCCGATCGATATTTTCCGGGGACGTCCCCAAGATAGGTATCCCTGCTGCAGCGCAATCCATCGCAAGATTATTCGGAATCTGCCCACCCATCGAAAGAATCAACCCACGCGGCTGCTCCTTATCATAGAGGTCAGCAATCACCTCGAATGATAACTCGTCAAAAAACAATTTATCACAAATATCATAGTCAGTCGAAACAGTCTCAGGATTATAGTTGATCATGATAGTCTTGACCCCTAATTCCTTAAGGGTAAACACAGTATTCACGCAACACCAATCGAATTCCACTGATGACCCGATACGATACGCTCCTGACCCAAGCACGAATACCCCTTCCTTACCATACCCTTCGACATCATCCCTTGAACCATTATATGTCAAGTATAGATAATTTGTCTTCGCAGGGAACTCTGCTGCCAAGGTATCAATCTGCTTGATATAAGGAACCACCCCGTAGGATTTCCTTTTTTCCCTCACTTCATAGGAATCCATCTTAGCGTAGACCCCAATCTGCTTGTCAGAGAATCCGTGCTTCTTTGCATCCCTCATGAGTTCCATATCCAGATCATCATCACTTATCCTCTTTGAGATATCTACAAGATTTTGGATCTTGAAGAGGAACCACTTGTCAATCTTCGAAAGATCATGTATCTTATCTATACCCCAACCCATCTCAATCGCTTTAACAATCGCGAACACCCTCTTATCATTAGGCTGCTCAATGCCCTTCTTCACGTTTGAGAACTCAACATCATTTCCTACAACTCCCCACATCCCTACCTGAAGCATCCGGATGGCTTTTTGAAGCGCTTCTTCAAACTTCCTGCCTATAGCCATCACTTCCCCAACCGACTTCATGGCAGTCCCAAGTTTAGTGGACGCGTTCTTGAACTTCTGGAGATCCCATCTCGGAATCTTGACCACAATATAATCCAACGCAGGTTCAAAACAGGCCATAGTGGTCTTAGTAATCGAATTCGGAATCTCGGTGAGTCCGTATCCTAATGAGAGCTTCGCTGCGATAAACGCCAGCGGATATCCTGTCGCCTTCGACGCGAGTGCAGAACTTCGGGACAGCCTGGCATTGACTTCTATGATCCTATAATCTTCAGAGAATGGATCGAGAGCGAACTGGATGTTACATTCCCCTATGACTCCTAAGTGCCTGATGACATCAATCGATATCCGTCTCAGCTTGTGATACTCTGAATTTGTAAGTGTCTGGGATGGAGCTACAACTATACTTTCTCCAGTATGTACTCCTAAGGGATCGAAATTTTCCATGTTACACACAGTGATACAATTATCCTTGCAATCCCTGACCACTTCATACTCAACTTCTTTCCAACCAACCAGACATTCCTCGATAAGGACCTGATCTGTGAAAGCAAGCGCTTCCGCTACCTTGACCTTCAATTTCTTTTTGTCCCCTACTATGCCTGAACCCTGTCCACCAAGAGTATATGCACACCTCATCATGATAGGGTATCCTAAATATTCAGCTGCCTTCAACGCCCCGCTTACATTTGTCACTGCCTTGCTCTTCGGCGCTTTCGCCCCTATCTCATCAAGTTTCCGGACAAAAAGATCCCTGTCTTCAGAATTCATGATCGTCTCGACAGGCGTGCCAAGAACATTCACATTATGCTTTTTCAAAACCCCTTTTGTGAACAGTTCAACTCCGCAGTTCAGGGCAGTCTGCCCGCCAAAGGAAAGAAGGATTCCGTCAGGCTTCTCCTTTTCAATTATCTTCTCGACAAAATATGGAGTAACAGGAAGAAAAAATATCTTGTCTGCCATTCCCTCGCTAGTCTGTACAGTCGCGATATTCGGATTGTCCAGGACTATCTCTATCCCTTCTTCTTTGAGGGCTTTAATCGCCTGGCTTCCGGAATAGTCAAACTCTCCAGCTTCACCGATCTTAAGCGCGCCTGACCCCAAAAGAATGACTTTTTTTGGCATGTCCCTCTTTGATACCTTCATTTCTTCCACCGCCGTATCACATCAATAAACTGGTCGAAAAGGAAATCAGTATCCACAGGACCAGGACTTGCCTCTGGATGAAATTGCACTGAAAAGAACGGCAAATCCTTATGCTTGATCCCTTCGTTCGTATCATCATTCGCATTCACAAACCAAGGCGCCCATCCTGCAGGAAGGGTCTTAGTGTCCAGGACATACCCATGATTCTGGCTGGTTATGTAACATCTCCCAGTCTCAAGGTCTATACATGGCTGGTTCTGCGACCTATGTCCATACTTGAGCTTATGTGTCTTCCCTCCCGCAGCCAAACCTAAGAGCTGGTTTCCGAGACATATCCCCATCACTGGCCGAGGATTCTTCTCTTCCATAGCCTTCTTGATATGCCTGATAGTCTCCACACATATCTCCGGGTCTCCTGGCCCGTTCGAGATGAATAACGCATCATAATCCATATCTGAAAAATCATGATTCCAAGGCGCCCTGATAACATAACACCCTCTCTTTATGAAACTCTTAAGAATATTGTACTTCACTCCGCAATCGATGACCAGAACCCTTATCTTTGACTTAGGGTCCCCATAATAAACCGGCTTATCTATGCTTACAGTCTCAACCAAGTTCACAGTACTAGGATCCTCAAAAGGAACATCTTTATCCATGATTATCTTGCCAACCATGGTCCCTTTCTCCCTGAGCTTCTTTGTCAGCTCGCGAGTGTCTATACCATAGATTCCAGGCACTCCCTTCGAATCCATCCATCCGTCAAGTGAAGATGCAGCGTTGAAATGTGAATATTCAAAAGAATAATCAGATATGATGATACCTTTAGTGTGGATATCATCAGACTCAAAAAACTTGAGCAGGCCGTGTTCTTTCTGTTCAGGAGGCACCCCATAGTTCCCTATCAGGGGATATGTGAAGACCAGAATCTGCCCTGCATATGAAGGATCAGTCATGGATTCAGGATATCCTACCATACTGGTGTTGAAGACGACCTCGCCGGACACACCATTCTTTGCTCCGAACCCATACCCATGAAATACAGAACCATCCTCAAGAATCAGTTTTGCTTTTTTCCTGTCCATATCAAAAATCAATTGAAGCTGTCCTCCCTTTAAATAAATTATTGTTTTCCATCATCAGTGTCATTCAATAATATCACTTCTCCGCTGTAGAAAATACACTATACTGAAATTTTGTATGCTAAACTGACTCGTCTAAAACACTCTAATACCATTATAGAGTAGCACAAAAAGTTTATAAAAACCATGATCAGGATAGTGAGTTAGAAAAAGGGGTGTGTAATCACAATGGGTATTTTCAATAAAGTGTTCAATAAACCAGGTAGTATGCCGACTGCTCCTCATTCTATACCTTCCCCACCCACAGATGAAGAATTAGAGATACCCCCTCTTCCACCAGAAAAGGCTATGGAGTTGCCAGATCTTACACCTGAACCTGGATCAATACCAGTACAACAACCACCCCCACCAATACAAACCCCCCCTCCTGAACCAGAGCCCCCAGTCGACCCGGGACCACATATACCTACAGCTGAAGAGAACCGGATTGTGGATGAGTACGAAAATACTGACTTACAACCGACAGAACAGAAACTGCCTCTTGGTGCACCCACTTCACCACATTTCCCGGAAGCTGAATCAGCAATCGGCACGAAACCAGAAGGCCCCCTCTTCGTAACAGTCGATGATTTCCGTATATTCATCGACGGTCAAAATCGAGTAAAAATCAATATCAAAGAAGCTGATAATATCATCACAAGACTTAATGAAATCAAAATCGAAGAAGACAAGCAATTCGAGAAATGGAGAACAAATCTCGAAGAGATTAATAAGAAGATAGGAGTCGTAGACAAAAAAGTCTTCGAATCCAAATAGGTGAATCCCAATGGAAAAAAAGGAAGTTCCCGTCTATGTGAAAGTTGATGATTACAAGGATATCCTCGAAATAATGGAGCTCATCAAGCAGAAGATACTTGAGACCAAAGGGGTCCTTCAGAAGCTGAATGAACTCAAGAACGCCGAAGACACTGAACTCGACGTATGGGGAAATGAGATAGAGGAAGTAGAAAGGAAGATGGCATTCATCGATCGGACCCTCTTCGAACCTCAGGACGTGTAAAAATATGGTCAAGACCGAGGATGAACAAGTATTCTTTGTTCCAGTCCAAGGACCGACTGTCCTAAGAAAAAACATCCTTGGAGGCGTCAAGAAGATCCTGGTCCTACTCAAACGATATGAGAAATTCAGATTCATCCGCGAAGAAAAAGTCAAGCGTATGCATGAACTAAGAGTAATCCTCAAAGAACTCGATTTCCTGAACAAAAAACTAGAAAGAACACTTCCAAAGACCCATCTTAGAGAGATCGACAAACCGATCCAACAACTGCCATCTATGAGCTACCGGCGACCGAAGAATGTTGTCTCAGACCTCGACAAGCTTGAATATGAACTCCAACATATCGAACATAAACTACAAAAACTGGACTAAAACCTTAAATACTTCTCAAGAAATCCGAATCCTCAACGCGGAGGTGCCGGAGTGGCCAAATGGCAGTGTCAAACCGACAGCCAGACCAAACGGGGCAGACTCAAGGCATTTGAGTGCGGAGAGCTGAAAATTCAGTTCTATGATGAAACATGTGAGTCATCTGTTGGCTTAGTGCCTACGAGGGTTCGAATCCCTTCCTCCGCATAAACACCTTTTTTGTAACTCCTTATAGGAACATTTAAATCGGGGGGGGTAATAAACATAGGATATGCCTTCGAAAAAGCAGACCATGCGCAATATCTATAGATGGGGTTTTGGAGATCTCCTGAACGAGATCTTCGGACTGGTTGAGTATATCAATATCTACAACGAAGGCCTGGATAAGATACCTCAAATCAAACAACTCTACAAGAAACTCAGAAAACACTACAAAGAGATAGATGCAGTAATCCTGAAAAGTAAATCTGACAAAGAATTGGTAAATGTCAGGAATTGCAAGCGAAATCTTCCGAAATTAGGAACTCTCCTGAAGGAATTCGAGAAGAACCCTAAATCTAAGAAGGTCACGAAACAAATACTTGATATCATCATCTATATACGAGAAGAAGGCGAGAAATTCCGACTCTACGCACGTAAATACGGCGTCGTGAGCGGAGATGAGAGCCTGAAGATATAAATCCTTAAAAACAGGACCAACCCTGATTCTTAACATGGAAATATGCAGCGTCGGAGGATACGAAGAGATCGGCAAGAACATGACTGCCATCCGTATTGGAGATGAAGTCGTCATACTCGATTGCGGCATCCACCCTGATATCTATATCCACCACACTGAAGATATGGACATCAGAGATATATCCGCAGAAGAGCTCATCCGCGTCGGAGCGATACCAGACACCTCATTCATCAAAGACTGGATCCCTGACGTCAAAGCGATCATACCCACCCACGCACACCTCGACCATGTAGGAGCTATCCCTTTCCTCGGGAAACGATTCAACGCGCCAATATTCGGGACTCCTTACACCACTGAAGTCTTAACCACCATACTAAACGATGAGAAGATCAAAATCCCTAACCCAATCAAAACTCTCCCCCCTAATTCCTCGTTCGAACTCACCAAAGATATAACATTCGAATTCATAAATGTCACCCACTCCACCCCCCAGACAGTAATGGTAGCGATCCATACACCTGAAGGGACCGTGGTCTATGCAAACGACTTCAAGTTCGACCTCAATCCTGTAGTCGGGGAAAAACCTAACTTCAAACGTCTCGCTGAGCTAGGGAAAAAAGGCGTCAAAGCACTCATCGTCGATTCCACCTATGCCCTGCATGAGAAAAAGATGCCCTCTGAATCAGTCGCCAGGGAACTCCTGAAGGACGTCATGCTCGCGACTGACGCAAAAGGGCAGGCAATCGTCGTCACCACCTTCTCTTCACATCTCGCGAGGATCAAGAGCATAGTCGAGTTCGGAAAGAAACTAGGAAGGAGGATCGTCTTCCTCGGCAGATCACTCTCAAAATATATAGGTGCAGGAGAATCAATAGGAATCGTGAACTTTTCAAAAGACGGAAAGATATACAAATACAAACGGCAGATCAAGCGGGCGCTTTCCCGGATAGACAAACGAGACCGCGGACGATACCTCTTCGTCGTGACCGGCCATCAGGGAGAACCAAAAGCCACTCTGACGAAGCTCATCAACGATGAATTAGACTTCCAGCTGATGCAGGGAGACCATGTAATCTTCTCATGCACAGTCATACCTACAGAGACGAACAAGAAGAACAGAGATATCCTCGAATCCCGCCTCAAAGAAAGGGGAGTGCGGATCTTCAAGGATATCCATGTCTCAGGGCATGCGGCAAAGGAGGATCTAAGAGACTTGATCCATATGCTCAAACCAGAATTCGTGATCCCCGCACACGGCGAAGAGGCAATGAAAGGAGGATTGAATGCACTTGCCAAAGAAATGGGATACAAGGACGAAAACATCCTCTTATTAAAGGACGGGGATCGAGCAAAAATAAAATGAGAAAATATATAAAGAATAAGAGAGTAACTGAACCATAGGGGGATACAATAATGAAACTTACACTAGCAGAACCGAAATACCTGAAAGATAGTATCACAATCATCTCTGACCTCGTCAATGAGGCACGATTCAAGATAACCTCAGAAGGCCTTGAACTCGTAGCAATGGACCCAGCTAATGTCGCTATGGTCATGTTCAACCTTTTCTCCAGCAGCTTCACTGAATACAGCATCAAGAAAGACATGGAGATCGCAATCAACCTCTCCAACCTCAAGCAGATCCTCAAAAGAGTCGGGACAAATGACATGCTCAGTATCGAAGTGACTGAAGAGAACAAATTAAAGATCCAGATCAAAGGAAACTCAACAAGGACCTTCTCGATACCGCTTATCGAGATCGATGAGAAACCCCAAAAAATCCCTGACCTAAAATTTGGAGTCAAGATCACCACAGACTCTTCAATCCTGAACAACGCTATCGAAGATGTCGATATCGTCGCAGAAGCAGTCACCTTCCTCGCAGATGATAAGAAATTCATAGTCCAAGCAGAAGGAGATCTCTCGAAAGCGAAAATCGAAATCCCTACTGACGAACACACCAAGATGGAGAAGGAAGGCTCAGATCCGGTCAAAGCAAAGTATTCAATAGAATACCTGAAAAAGATCATCTCTGCAAGCAAGATCTCTGACACAGTCGAACTCTTCTTCAATAAAGACTATCCACTCAAGATAGAATATAAGATCGTAGACAGGGTCGTGCTAGCATTCATACTCGCGCCTAGGGTCGAGAACGATTAAAGAACCTCGCCTTATCTCTTTCAAGGCTTTCTTGTTATCTTGTGTCTCAATAAATCAGTCTCATATCCCAGGAGAAAATATGATAATGTTGAGAATTCTAAATAAAAATAATGAAAACAAAACTTTATAAGGAAACTTTACAGGAGGAGAACCCATGGTCTGTATAATCACCTTCGCACGCAGCTGGCAGGCGCTGATTGCGACACGTGCACTCGGGAAAGCCGGGGTAAAGGTCGTGACAGCAGATACAGACACGTGTGCAACCTCCTTCTTCTCATTACACAGCAAACGCTGGTTCGTCTATCCTGATCCAGCAAAGGATGAGAAAGGGTTCATCGAGAAACTTATCCAACAATCCATAAAACTCAAGAAGAAGTATGGAGAAGAAGTCGTGATCCTTCCCATTCACAAGGAGACCTATCTCATATCTAAACATAAGAAAAAACTCGGCAGATATGCAAAACTATGCGTGGATGACTATGACAAAATAATGAGCGTCCATAACAAAGGAAGCGTGCTAGACCACCTAAAAAAACATAATATCAAACACCCTCGGACATTCAAGATAAAGGATATGCTCGAATTGTATCCCCTCGTCCCCACACTCAGATTTCCTGTTTTCGTCAAATTGACTGAATCTGCGGCATCAATAGGCATCCTGAAGATCGACGAAAGAGATGAACTCATATACAAATACAAAGAGATCATCGATGAATTCAACCTCACACCAAAAGACTACCCAGTCATCCAGGAAGGCATCGAGGGAAGAGATTACTGCTTGACAGCCATAGCGAACAAAGGCACTGTCAAAGCAATGATGACGTATATGAACATAAAATCCTATCCATACAAGAGCGGGACCGGAGTCTACAGGAAGACAGTCAAGGAATCGTCAATAGAAAGAGAAGGAAAGAAACTTCTCAGAGGAATCAAGTGGCACGGCGTAATAGAACTGGATTTTCGCATGGGAAAAGACAAGAAGCCATATTTTATCGAAGCTAATCCTCGTTTCTGGGGCGGACTGAACCAATCCATATCAGCGAATGTCAATTATCCTCTACTCGCTTATAATATCGCTAAAGACGGAGACTGCGAGACAGTCACCAAGATAGATAAGACAATGAGGACAGAGAACTTAACTACAGCAGTCATGGCGCTTATGGATGAGCTTGTCAAAGATGAGGACAAACGAAAAGAGATCAACAAACTGAGAAAATACTGGAAGAAGTCATTCAAGGAAGACTTCGCTTCGAATATGACACAGTTCTTCATGAGCTGGGGTAAGGTTAACAAGAAAAACAGGGACATCTTCAAAGAATTCATCGAAAGACGAGCATTTGTCAAAGATGATATCCTTGACGCCAAAGATCCTTTTGTCTTCCTAGGAATCCTATATCCAGTAGCGATGTTCCTAAGACATGGGAAAGTCAACAAATTCCTCCTAACAAGTGAGAACCCTAAAAAATGAAGAAAGTAGGATTCATTGTATCATTCCTGATAACCCTTACCTGCTTTGCTATACTCATATTCAGGGTGTTTTATCCTTACCACAGGCATATCGCAGTCATCATCTATCTGCTTTCCTGGGTCGTTTTCTTTGTGCCTTTCAGGAATCGGGTCAGACGGATAAAAAAGAAACGGAGGATCGCTCTCTCAATATTGATCGGCATCATATTCCCCTCTCTTCTCTGGGTGCTCCTGACATTATTTCCATTAGACAATTGGGAGAACAGCACCAGATTCGAAGAAATAATCGATGATGACACAGAATACCTGATAGATACCCTTGCTTCGCTTCGGCTTGCTGTAGCAGACCTAGATTCCTCTTCGTTGCTGGAAAAAGAGATGGGAGAACTGGCACCTCAAGAGACTGATGTGTTGAAACAGAAATATGAAAAAATAATCGAACATATCCTGATACTGGATATCCTCATCGAGAGATATAAATATTTCTACCAGATAAATGTGATGACAGATCCAGAATTAAAAAATCAGGCATTCCTCATCGCATATACCACTTATGCAACCAAGACCCACACCATCACTACGTTATCTGACCAGGCAAGTGACTATGCTGAACTGCTCATGAATGAAAAACTTCCTACTTTCAAACAAGAAGATACATTCAAGAACCTAAAAGAAAAATCTGCAAGCGCTGAGACTGCACTTAGGATGAACCTAGGACGAGCATACCTTGAAACCCTCCCTGATTCATACCTCAAGGAACAAGCGGCATCGGAATATGACCAGACTTTTGAAAACTTCGACTCTACAGTGTCCATCAGTATGGACTCCATCTTAGACTCTCTTGAGGACAATACTATGGACTCCTGGCTCCCAGTCCAAAAAAACATCGCAAATCTCCTAGGGGACACGAAGATATATGAGAGGAACCAGTATCTGATATCCACTACTCAAATCAAGGATCTAGAAACTGTACTTGAACCAGGAGATATCATGTTCCAGCGAAAGAACTGGTATGTAAGCAATATCGGGATGCCCGGATTCTGGACACATGCCGCACTCTATGTGGGGACGCTTGATGATCTTGACAGATATTTTGCAGATGAATCCTCTGCTGCCCTTGGGATGACTGTCAGCGAATACTTGAGGGAAAACCACCCACAAGCATACCAAGATAAGATAACTGATCCTTTGCTTGTGACACTCGAAGGAAAATCAGTCGGCATCACCATGCTCCCCCTCGAAGTGACCGGAGAGACAGATTACT
>JAUUYB010000071.1 GCA_030590605.1 Candidatus Woesearchaeota archaeon | reverse complement strand
GAACAGAACCAAGACCTAACAGACCAGTCCCAAGAAAAGCTAAAAGAGATAGGAAGGATCACCTCTTCTTCATACCTAAAATCGTTCAATCAATTCTTTGGGACCACAATATCTTCAACTGACACCATGATCTCCATAACACCCCCTAGTTTCCCAGACTTATCAAACCTCGGCGACTACAACACCGTATTTTCCTTCCGAACCAATTTCAGCATAGAAGATACAGACATCCAGGGAACATTCATCCTTTTAATCACCCCTCCTACAACCAAGGAACTCATAGACATCCTGAAAAATAAATTCCAATGTTAGAGTCCATAATAACCAACCCACAGAATAAATTTATAAACCAATCTTACCTGAATATATTAAATGATTGAGATTCTCGTTGTGGAACACTCTGAAGCTATGAGTGATGCACTTATCGATAGCTTGAACTCTGATCCAGATATCAACGTAGTGGGTATCGCCAGGGACGGGTTTGAAGCGATCAGGAAGATCAATGATTATGCTCCTGACGTAGTCCTACTGAACCTCAATGTCCCAGGGAGGGACGGAATCGAGATCATCCAAGAACTTGACAAGGTGAACCCAGGACCTGTGGTATTGTTCTCTGAACTTACAGACCATCACTCCGAACGGCTGACAGACTCCTGGTTCGAAAGCATCGTAGTCGAGATAATCCAACGTCCCGAGACCCCTGCTGACGTCCCGAAGCTCTTCTTAGAGATCAAGGCGAAAATCAAGTCAGCAGCAGACTCCCACTTACGTAAAATCATCCCTGAGAAGAAGCTCGATATGAAAGAATCATCGACACAGGACAAAATCATAATCCTAGCTGCATCGACAGGAGGTCCGCCTGCTATATCATATCTTCTCTCTTCTTTCCCTAAAAAAGTCCCTTGTCCTATCATCATCATCCAGCACATGCCAAGTAAGTTCACGAAATCTTTTTCCAGGAGACTTAATTCCATCTGTGAGATTGAAGTGAAAATCGCAGAAAAAGGAGAGAAACTCCAAAACGGGATAGCATATGTAGCTCCAGGAGATTACCATCTTGAACTTGAGAACACATTCGGCACAGGAATCTATATCGCGCTTACAAAAAAACGTAAAGAGCTAGGAGTCAGGCCAAGCGCAAACATCACGATGAGGACTGCTGCGATGATATATAAAGATGCCACTATCGGAGTCATCCTTACAGGGATGGGGCATGACGGCACCAACGGAGCAAAGTTCATCAAGCGACATTTTGGGACTGTCATAATCGAATCAAAGAAAACATGTGTCGTATATGGAATGCCAGGGGCAGTCTTCAAGAGCGGATATTATGATCTTGTCCTCAACCTCGAGGATATCCCCCGTGCACTCATCCAGTGCCTTGAAATCTAATCGAAAAGCTTCGGGCAATGGATATATTTATATAGGATTTCATACAGATGTATACTCTGATAATAGCTTGTAAAAGAGGTGGGAAATGCCAACTGTCAAGGTCTTCAGGGAGGAATTCTTTTCTGAAGCCATGGAACATGTCGATAATCTGAACAAGTACCTTCTTGCACTTGAAGATAGCCCAGGGGACGAAGACGTAATAAACGATATCTTCAGATCTGCACACACACTCAAAGGTAATGCTAATACAATGGGATTCACTAAGTTCGGGAATCTCGCCCATGCCCTTGAAGACCTTCTAGCGAATATCAGAGATAAGAAAGTTGAAGCCACCTCAGAGCTCATGGATATACTCTTTGAGACCTGCGATAAACTCGAAGACGGACTTGAACTCCTTGAAAAAGATAACTCTGAAAATGATTTCGAAACCTCTTCGGTATTAGTCAAACTCAATAAGTATGTAAAAAGAGATCAGAACCCAAACGAGAACCATTCAGTCCCTGAACACATAAAGCTCGATGAAGCAGATTGGGACCGGATAAATCAAACTAAAGATAAGAACACATTCAGGGTGATCGGAGCATTCGATTCTACATGTAAGATCAAGTTCGCTAAAGCGCTTCTTCTCCTCAGGGAACTCTCAAATAATTCTGAGATCGTGAAATCCAGCCCTTCTGAAGACGACATCAAGACCGGGAAACTCGGCAGCGGCGTCGAATTCCTCATCATCACGGACAAATCAAAAGAAGACATCGGATCTATCCTCGCGTACCTTACCGGTTTTGACCATATCGACCTCCTTGGCATCGATGCGAAATACGAAAAGAAGAAACTCAACAAGATCGAACATGAGAATAAGGAAAGAGCCAAGCATAAGATAACAGAAAAAAACAAGAACGAAGCCATAAAACAAGTCCAAAGCGTCAAGATCAGCATAGAAAGGCTGGACCACCTCATGAATCTTGTAGGAGAACTTCTCATCAACAACATGCGTATAAAAAACATCGCAACTTCTGTACACTCTAAAGAATTATCAGAAATCATCCAGAGCTTTGACAGACTTGTGGGGGAGATCCAAGAAGAAGTCATGAGCGAAAGGATGATACCTATCGGGGCCATATTTAACAGGTTCCCGAGAATGATCCGGGACCTCTCAAAAAAGGAGAACAAGAAAGTCAATATCATAATCGAAGGAGAGGAGATAGAGTTCGATCGGACAGTCCTCGATGAGATCGGAGACCCTTTGGTACATATACTAAGAAACTCTGTCGATCATGGTATAGAATCAATAGAGGAACGGAACAAGGCGGATAAACCTGAAACCGGGACGATCAGCTTGATCGCTACAAGGAAGAAGAATGCTGCAGTGATCGAGATCTCTGATGATGGAACAGGAATAGACCCAATAAAGGTCAAGAACTCAGCAATAAAGAAAGGCCTCCTCACAGCAGAAGAAGCAGACAGCATGACGACACATGATCTCCAAAAACTTATCTTCAGGCCTGGCCTCTCCACCAACGAAGTAGTCACAGAAGTGTCTGGTAGAGGTGTAGGTATGGATGTAGTCGAGACCAAAGTACGGCAACTAGGCGGAAATGTCAAGGTCCTATCTGAGAAAGGAAAAGGGACAAAAATATTATTAGAGCTTCCTCTTACCCTCGCTATCGTCAACGCACTTCTTGTTGAAGTCGGGAAAGAGACATATGCTATCCAGCTCTCCCAAGTGGACCGGGTAGTCAGGGTGCCTACGGATGACATCAAGACCATCCAAGGAAATGCATCAGTAGTTCTCATGGGAAACGATATCCCCTTAGTGGATCTCGCACATGAACTCCAATGCAGAGACGTAAAATATGATAAAATGATGACTGTAGTTGTCGTCGAGAAAGAGATGTCAAAAGTAGGTTTCATCGTCCAGAATATCATTGCCCAACAACAGATCCTTATCAAGCCGCTTGACAATCTCGTCAAAGGCACTAAAGGGATAGCCGGAGCCATGATCCTCGGAGGAGGAGATATCGGACTTATCCTAGATGTAGGTGCATTCACATGAAAGACTTCTTAAAACTAACAGACATGGAATTCGACGCCTTGAAAGAGATGGGAAACATCGGCGCAGGTCACATCGCGACAGCCATCTCGCAGATCCTTGGGAAAGATGTCGACATCAATATCCCTGACACTAAGTTCATCGATATCTCAGATTTCGCTGATTATCTCGGAGGAGCAGAGAAAATAGTATCCGCGATATATGTTCCGATCACAGGAAGCATCAATGGGGAAGCAATCTTCATCTTCCCACAGCAAGGATCGAACGAACTCATAGACCTGCTCCTCAACCAACCTATAGGCACTAACAAAAAGATAGACGACAGTATGCTTGGAGAATCCGCATTCAAGGAGCTCTCTAACATCCTTACAGGATCATTCCTCAATTCACTTTCCAAGATGCTAGATATACAGATCATGCCTTCTCCCCCCCATGTCGCAACAGATATGGTGCAAGCTATCATAGACCTCCTCCTCATCAATGTAGGATCATATGCTGACTCAATCCTCTGCGTCGGGACGAAGATAGACGTCATGGGACACGATATCAACGGGAAATTCCTCATTCTCTTCGATAAGGACTCACTTCTCACGATGCTCGACCTCCTACATGAGAAATTCGGATAAGATGGAAGAAAAGATTATAGGTATAGGGAAAATTGACATAGCATTCCAACAAGGAACGCTCACTACCATAGGTCTTGGCTCCTGTGTAGGTGTCATGCTCTACGACAAAGTGAATAAGATCGGAGGGATGGCCCATGTCATGCTCCCCCACAGCAAGGAATCTAATTTTGATCAACCTAATAAGACTATCCTCCTCTCAGAACATGATCCCCATCTAAGACAACAGTTAAAAGGTATCCTCGAACGATCCGAGTACAATATAGGGGAAGAAGCCGACGAAGCATTTGAGACAGTCAGGAAATATGATAAACTCACTATGGGCCTCATCGTCATGAGCAGATATATCCCTGAAATCCAAGGCATTGAAACCATGCGTATGCTCCGCGAAAAGGATACTGAATCAAAAGTCATCTTATTAAGCGATCACCTCGACCACACCACCTATATGGAGCTAATCGAACAAGGGGCAAATGATGTCATCGTACATCCGTTCAATGAACAAACTGTCTTAGGCATAACTGATTTTGTCGTCCTCGAGAGGCATATACGGTTCGCAGACGTCGCCATCCCCATCCTTGTCAGCAGAATAAAAAACCTAGGGGGAAACCACCTCGAGGCCAAGCTCATAGGCGGAGCGAATATCTTCCCTTCAATCCATACCCAAAATATCGGAGAGATCGGTCATCGGAATATTGAATCAGTCAAATACGAGTTATCTCAGCTCCAGATACCAATTCTCGCAGAGGATCTTGGCGACCACTACGGACGCACAGCAAGGTTCGACATCGCCACAGGGACCGTCAAGGTGAAGACTAAAGATAAGGAATACGAATTGTGATGGCAGATAATAAGGAATATTGGGAAATCCTTAAGCAAAGGATATGGGACATTCTCGATTTCGACCCCTCTGACTACAGCGATCGATTCCTGCAAAGGAGAATAGATAGCAGGATCAGGTACTTGGGACTTAAGGACTATAAAGAATACGCAGAGATCCTCATAACTGAAAGGAAGGAAGCAAAGGAACTCCTCAGAAACCTCACCATCCACGTCACCCATTTCTTCAGAGATATGTCAATGTATGATTTCCTCGAGAAGAATCTTGTCCCAGAACTTATCCGCACCAAGAAAAAGATGGTCAAGAATCCTATCATCAGGATATGGTCTGCAGGCTGTTCTTCAGGTGAAGAGCCTATCTCTGTCCTCATATCTGTACTTGAAGCCATCAAGAACGATATCGATGAGCAGTTCCTCTCGATCACAGGAAGTGACAGAGACCCTAATACCATCAAGAAAGCGAAACGGAGCCTATATTCGACATTCCAGTTCACAGAGACCAAAGAATACCTCCTTGAGAAATACTTTAAGGTGTATGATGAGGAAAATTTCATGCTTAAGGCAGAATACCAGAAATTCCTAACATACGATACAGAGGACATCACCAAGCAGATCGTCAATAATCTGGACATCATCTTATGCAGGAACACAGTCATATATTTCGAGGCTGAGACCAAACTTAAGCTATATGACAGGTTCTATGATATGCTGAACCCAGGCGGATTCTTCATCATGGGGAAGACTGAAGTGCTTCTCGGACCTGCCAGGGAAAAATTTGAGGTATATGACCACAAAGAACGAATATTCAGGAAACCAGTAACCATTAAGTAGTTAAGATAAATGTTTTTATAATAAATCTCGCCAACGATAGCCAAGAGATTTATTTTGGGCATAATACCCCGTCCTTCAGGGCGAGATTTATTATTCCAAAAATTCGGGTTCATGAATAATAACGAGTCCGTTCAATACCCCACACTTTAGTGGGGGGATAGGACTCGATAAATCAACCCGAATTTTTGTTATATACTCTTTTAAGAATAGGGAATGACG
>JAUUYB010000005.1 GCA_030590605.1 Candidatus Woesearchaeota archaeon | reverse complement strand
CTCTTCTTATGTTTGAATATATCATAACGTTTGAGCAACCATGCTAGGATAAATGCTCCGATCACGAGATATGCGAATGAGGTGGATGTCGAAGTCATAAGACCGAGCAATCCGCCGTATTTCTTCGTTCCGAATGTTATGAAGATAGAAAACGTCAGCGTCCATGCCAGATAACCCAGACTGTTTCCTTTTGTAGACCTGCCAAGTGCGATAGACATGAATGCAAAAAAAGGTATGACAAGCAAAAGGAACTTGAACCCCCCCCAAGTCATGCCCATAAGCCCGGTCATGATTCCTGAAAGTGTCCCCAAGATCAATTTGTTACGGATACCCTTTGATTTCCACATAAGGAAGAAAAAGTAAAGTGCTGAGAACATGAGAAACATTCCAAGCGGTTCCTTGTCAGAGAACCCTGCCATTGTACGGTAAAGATAAGGCGGCAGGACTACCAGTATCGCTGTCGATAGTAAAGCGACTCTCTTGTTGAACAGTGCTCTGTTGAGCAGGTAGAACACTCCCGCCCCTAATGCGAAGAAGATGACTGGATAGATTATGGAGACTGCCTCGATTGTCAGAGTATCAGAGAACCATCTCCCTACACGGAACATGGCGACGATGACATGTGAGACCATCATGTTCTCTCCGCTTACATCAAACCCTATTGGAAAATAACGCATAGCATCAAAATCCATGAGTGAACCATCAGCGATTATGGATCTAGCGTATCGAAGGAATATGTATGGGTCAAGAGCCAAAGGATATTTCCACTGTAGCAGATGAAGGTTTTGGATTCGGATGAATACTCCGAACATGATTGCTGCAAGTGCTAGAAACGGATGCTGGATTTTCCCCAGAACTTGGAATAGCTTCTTTCTTCGTATAGATTTTTCTCTTTCCATCCCCAAGAGTGCCGACACCGCCATTCTTTAAATATTTTGTGGGGGTAGGAATATGATGTCTGATAGATCATCCCCTTAAATACCTATTATATATTCAAGCGTAAGCGCCACCGTCACTGGCGCAGGTCGCCTTGGGGGTTGCCCCATCCGGGGTAAGGCGTAGGACAATTGCTAAGAGCAATTGGCCGTCTGCCGCCACTGGGGGCGGGGGTGCTGAAGCGTTCAGCAAAAAAATGAATTATGTAGAAAACTATACCCATTCAAATCATTCTCATATCTTGCATCCCATGATCCCGCCCCCAGTATCCCCACATCCGACAGGGCAAGGAGCACAATTAAGCCCGAAATCACAGAATCCGCCTCCACCGCATATCTGTTGGCACGCGAAACAGTTTGTAGGACCAAGACACTCGAACCCGACTGCAGGAGGGACGCCAGGGAGAGACAATGATTGCCTATTAGTGTTCGTGCTGCAGACGACTGTTGAATTACAGATCTGGTTGCCTTGCAGCCGCTGGGTCACATCATTCCAACCACTGAATATAGGAGTATTCTGGCATGCAGGGGAAGAGCCATATCCTGCATACACACATTGAGGGTGTTTACCTCCAGTAGCACAAGATCCGACATAACTCACGACATTATCCTCATTCGCTCCGTTCGGGATACAGGTATTGCCTGATGCACCATCACAAGTGACTCGATATTCTCTCTTGTAGATCATATTGTAATCAGCAGCGACCATCGGTCCGGAAGTGCTATGATCGAATGTGGAGGGAGTGACGTGTTCCCGCGTACCGTCAGTCAGAGAAGGGATATTTTGGATGTAATAAGGACCATAATCCGTCAGATTGAAACATATCCTGTTATCAGTCGCTCTGGTGTAATCATCCAAGCAGCAGGTGTGGTTTGCCTGGAATGGGTCGAGGTCGAAATCATATGGATTCTCGTTCATTATATTCGAGACAGGTTCGTTCCAGGGATATGGTGCTACATTCGTGATTGTTGTCCTATGAGGAAGGCATTCGGTGACATTTATATTGAATGTCCTCATACCGATCGGACCGGTGTCCCGTTTCGCTTTCGCGAGAATATCATGCATCCCTAGATCACTGAATGCATGAGGGTCTGCAGGGTCATTCATCCTCACGATATCCCAGGCAGACGGACCTTCGTGTGGAAAAGTGAGATATCCATTAGCTACATCGAATGCCTGCATTGAAGGATCTATGGACGCGGGGAAGTAGATATCATTATATGCATACATAAGCGGACTGTTCCCGACAATATCAAGAGTTGAGGTGATATCGATAAAGAAATGATCTTCGAGGGATGCTCGCTGGTCAGGGATATCTGAATAGTCATTCCCTGAAAGAGGGGGGATCATCGGCTTGTCATCAACGAGGATATTGACGGTCTGCCAATCTCTCTGGCCATCGATATCAGTCACAGTGACAGTGATATTATGCGGACCTACATCTGACCGGTTAGTGGGGATAGAAGCGCACCTTTGAGGGGTCATCCCATACCGTGGGTGAAGACACCCTAGATACTCAAATGATTCCTGCCAAAGATTCTGTGCGAAACCGACAGTCGAGAACATCTGGCTTACAGTAGCCGCATTCTCATCGAATATATCGTCCCAGTTGACTTTCCATCCTGAATATGAATAGATGAGCATATCTTCATCCGGATCCCATGCCAACGGATTGATGTATATCGTTTCATCTTCATTTACATAGATCTGATAATCGACATCATTCCATGAGTAAGTGGACTCTTCTATCCAATCAAGAGCTGGCCTGCGGTTTTCTATAGCAAACTGGAATATGAATGGATACCCTCCGATATTTGATTCAGTGTCATTGATTATGACTATCGTCGTGTTGGTCTGATTGCCATCCGGCATGACTTTGCGGATGGAAATCCCTCCTACGAGATTAAGTGCAGTCTGACCATCTTGGACAAGATCATACGAGAGGTTTAGCTCATCGTTCAGGATACCGTTCAATACATTGGTGGCTGTTCCTCCTGGAAGTATGAGATTCCCTCCGAACAGCAGGACATGTATATCTTTTAGTCTCACTCGATAGATGGAATGGAACTGGGACATCTTGGATTCTGGAAGCCCATGTATACGGCGGATGGTGAATGGAAGATTAAGGAACACACCTATATCCTCTGTACCTAAAGTGACATTCACTTCTGGAATTCCATAAGTGACATTATACCCGGGGAATTCAGAGAAATTGAGGCATTCGACTGACCTGTTCTCGATATATGCCTCAAGTTGGGCCTGGACAGAATACTCACATTTGTGGCTCGAAGGGCATGTACAACTATAGAGATTCAGGTTGACATTCTCACTGCAGAGGTCTGGGATTATTCCTTTATTAGCCTGTGAAGAAAGACCGGTCTTGCCGAATCTGATTATATTTCCTGCTGTTCCAAACGCCTCCATGGTCGAGTTGTAGGATTGAAGACATAGATCACCTTGGATTGGGTCATAAAATGAATAATTATACCCTTGCCTGCAGGGATAATAATTGTTGAGGCTGGTGATGGGATCATTTCTTATGAACGAATCTATAGGTTCTATGTCTCCGGAGATCCCATTATATATCTGGTAAGAAACATTAGCAGTTTGATTGCCGTCACTATAATTATAGTAAGGTACTGACCAATTGATGATGCTCCCTTCCTGATATTCATGGATGAATCCCCCTTGTCTCCCGAGTATCTGTATTCCTTCTATCGATGCCTTGTCTAGACAGGAATATACATAGTACTTGATAGCACTGGTCTCGAGCGCCTCTTGACTTGTCTTCTCGACTGACCCTTTATCCGCGGCTATCCCAGAAAGATAGAACAGGAAAAGGAAGATGATGAAAGTCACGAGTCCAAGAAGTATGAAAAGTGTGATTTGAGATCGTTTGGAGAACTGCATCCCGAAAAGAGAGACGAGGAAGAGACAAGAGAGGATGACTCCGAATCCTTCAAGGGATAATGAAGTCTTGACTTGACCTGAAAGAGGACCTTCAGTGTCTTCATACTGCACAATTGACCCGCTTCCAAGAGGGGTCACTTTCCCCCATATGCCGATTGCTGCTTCTGTCGGGCTCTTCTCGATGATTAAGGGATCATTAGTATCTTCAGCAAAGGCAAGAGGAAGCATAGCTATGTTTAACGCTAGCCATAACGAAAGAACAGTTTTTGCAAATAGTCCCTTGTCCATCATTCACCTCTTTTTTGATCTGACTCCCATTTAATGTATTAACATTAAATCAATATTTATCCTATTTTGTTAACATATTAATTTTTATCATCTATCATCTTTATGTGATGTCTTTTGAAACGGATTTTCCATTGATTGAATACATCTCTGATATGATTATCATTCTTGATAGGTACTATGAAACATGCCGGCGCAAGGAATCTTCCTTTGTAATGACTGACGAGTCCAGCTTCATCCCCCCTCCCTTTCAATGCATACACGAATTTCACTCTGACCGATCTCTCAAGATTCGTGAGACTATATGTATAAAGAGAATATTCAAGATTTCTATCCATGTTAACAAATTAACAGAATTAGAATATAAAAAGATATTGGTTAATATGTTTTCATTGATGACATTTCAGAGAATCTAACATACCTGATTGCCGATGATGCAATCCCCTATAGTACCAAGCCCGATTTCACACGTACCCCTCTGACAACCGAAATATCTGTTTGAACATACATCACCATCAGCGCATTTATCCCTGCACCATATACAGTCTGTAGCAGTACCAAGCTCAGTCTCACATCCATTTGTCCAGTCACCATCACAGTTAGCATATCCATTCTCACACACGCAATCTAGTGTAAATACACCCTCCCTCTGGATATGCATATCTGCGCCTGTTGGACACTGCTCGATCCTGCATTGATCGCTGCAACCGGATCCGTTTCTCTGGATACAGACTTCATCTGTTCCGATTACATGATCACATGCTGTTGTATTTGTAGAATCGCATCTCATACCATCAATGCAACGCTCGACACAGAATCTCTCAACAGGATCAAAATATGTTTCACATTCAGAATTCTCAGTGCAGGATAGCCCATCTGCACATCGGTCCACGCAGTCTGTCGGAAGGAATGTACAATTCGCATCATCAGTGCATGCAGTTCCGTTCCAGCAGGTTTTCCCGAAATCGCATTCTTCTTGTTCATTATCAAGAACTCCGTTCCCGCAGGTCTGGGAGATATCACAGCTTATCCAATTGGATTGATTACAATATGCCGGATTGTTGAATGGCCAATCGACTTGCTGCTCGATGCAACAGATTGCATCAGGGATTGAAGCGTTATAATACCATCCGCCATCGCAGCATAGATAGTCCGCATCAGGAAATCCTAAAATGCTGGTATCGAATGACGACTCGAAAGTCACCTTGCCGTAATATCCGAAATACGACTCGATTCCTGATTCATACACGACTTCTTTTTGGTCTACTGGGAATGCCTCAGGACATGGAGGCATGATTGTCTTACTAGGATAATCTTTACATTCTAACTGCTCCTCTACGCACCCGTCCAGCTCCCACCTTGGACCCCTGACATCAATTGTGAAATCACCTGAACAACGAATCGGAGTATCGATGAATCTTCCAGCCCCGTTTCTAAGAGGGAAGATGACTTTCTCTGTGCCTGAACAGGTATCATTTACGCATCCGCAGTACGAAAGTCGTGGATTCGAACATGCATTCGGACACAGGTCTGTATCAGCATCGCAAGCGCTGTCGCACGGACCATCCAGACAGCAGATAGCACTGGTAGGAGAACCGAATGCTCCTATAGTGCCATTGAAGTACTCACCTGCGCAGTCGCAGGTCTGGGATCCGATTTGAGTATTTATATTGCATGAACTTACCCCGCCTGACGAACTTGCATTAGTGAGCCTGAGTTTCGCAGTCAGTTCCTGCCAATTTTCCTCAGTGAAAAACGATGAGGAAGTAGACACGCCTCCTTCAGCTGTTGCCCGAAGGATATGCTCATCTCCATTGATTATACAGTCTGAATTAGGGTCATTGTCGGTTATTTCTGAAAGTGATCCACAGATATCTGCTGAGAATCCTTTATAGCTGGCTACGAGGTAAGCCATGTCCTGACCTCCGCTCGCTATTAGATCGACCTCTTGGAGTGCCTCGACTTTGGTTCCCCCCTGTTCCGATATGTAGAGTTTTTTGAAGTCTTTCGTATCGCTGATGAAAGAATAATCATATGGTCTTGTAGGGATAGGTTTCGAACTGAACATATTGAATATCTTAGCAAGAAGTGTCTTGAAGAAATCGATGAATGCGTTCCACGCAGATGATGCCGCGCTCCCGAAAGTTATGCTTGTCTTCGAATAGATGAGTGATTGCATCTTCGCGTTGAAGAATGCATTTCCACTGCTGCATGATTCGAATGATTCAGAGGTCTCAGAACATCCAGAGACGTCATCGACAACATCCAGGAAAGTGAAATTAGTCGAGTTGAGCGGGTTGTTGAGTGAGATTCCGAAGATGACCTGATCTGTACTTCCTGTCTTATCTACAAGGACACAGATAGAGTTTGTGCATGGGACTTTATCCCCCGTCCTGTCCCTGCAGGTATAACATCTCTCAGGTATGTCTATAGTTGGAGCCCCTCCATCCATATTGGTTCCATCCCAAATATATGCTACCTCGACAAGGTTAGGGATCTCATTAGCGACATCCGCGCATTCAACAAAATCAGAATGTGTCACACTGCTAAGATTATACTCCGGGTTATTGATGGAAAGCGGATAGACATCGCAATGGAGAGAATAATCATCAAGTGTGTTCTCTTCGATATATTCTTTTAGCTTGTCCACGATTACTCGCGTCCTGGAGGTCCAGGTACCATTGTTGCATACATGATCCCCTATATATTGTCCATCCATGATCCACACAGGATTACTGTTATCTGATTTTGACTCCCATTCACTATATGAAAACATAGACGTATTGAAATTATTTGATAGGTTTCCGAATTTATCGACAAGGCAATAAGTAGAATTCGGAAGGAATTTCCATTCTTGGTAGTCCCAAGTATATTTTCTTATCGCTGGCTGCCATTCCCCGCTTACACATATATATCCCGGATTGGCGCGTGGGTAAGTTAGTGATCCAATATCTGGGTCAAGAGGATCTATACAGTATGTGCCGTTCCAACATTCTCCTTCTTGACAACATCCCCCTATCTCTCCTCCATAGTCCCATTCAGCGATGCTGAGATGAGACAGATTTATGCTTGGATCATCTTGTTTCTGCCAAGTCTCATTATATCCGCAGTACCACATATCACCAGTAAGATTTACAGTTGTACAATAAGGCATATCAGTCACGAGTTGACCTCCATCTTTATTGTCCATGAGGAAAAGCATCCAATCATTATTCGTGACTGTTCCCCAGTTGAATTCTCCCCATAGATCGAAATCAGATCGATTGGCTAGGTTCGGTTGGTTCGATCCACCACCATAACCTTCCCCTGGGCGTTTATCATAAAGTATCTTCTCCCACACTTCAGAATTCACTCCTAGTTCAAGATCCTCTGGTTTGATGCTCGAGTTAGCAGTCTCATTTATTGCACATCCAAGGATCTGGTCTTCTACTACCATGAGCTCGGTATAATCAATATCTGAATTGTAGAGATTAAATTTAACAGTATCATTGACATCCACTGTTTCGCTCTTCCAGCATGCATTCGTAATATCAGCATAGAACTCTGGGTATTCTCCTAGTTCTCCACAGCACCGGGTCCCTGTCCAATTTGTCAATGGAGAAGCAGCAGAACAGGTCACCTCATCTGTATTGATATCAGTGACCCATGATTCCTCTGATGTACAGTAATAATGATCTCCAGCATCCCCCCAATCGAGTTCGTCAAGTATTGGGGTTCCCCCAGAGCAACCAGCAAAGAGGAGTTGGTCATTAGGGATGTCAAAAGCAGATTTAGGATACTCATTGTAGAGTTCAAGTTCACTCCACCATTTCCATTCTTCCCCATTCTCATTTGCGCAGAAAAATACTGAGACCTCACTATCACAGGAATCAGTTGTATTGCTGCAGAAACACACTGAAACAGACCCCTCGTTTGTACAGCTTGGACTTTCCGTTTTTGAAAGGCTCTCATAATCTATCCTGCATGAAAGGGATTCCAAATCTAATTCGAACTTCCCGCAGGCACACCCTTCTGGTGGGGCAGTCTTTCGACCAGCAAGAGCCGTATACTCATTATTTTTAGGCTGCACAACAGAGTTTCCTGTGACTTTTTGGTGGTCAGTTGATCCTTCGTTATTGCATGCCTCCTCTGCTATTGTCCTATTATCTGCGACACAAGTCTTACAGGCATCGTCTCCGCAGCATTCAGAGATCATGAAAGAGTTCAATGTGCCATCTACACGATGGCACAGGATATTTTCGATGATAGGATCGTTAAAGGTTAGAGTATAAGGATTACTTTTTTGACTTGCATCTGTAGGGACTCCTGGAAGCTCGAATGTGATTTCATAATCCCTAAGAGGATTATTCGTACAGGAGAATAATTCTTCCTGATCTGAAAGAAGAGAATATCCGGCGCAAGTGGCATAGAATATCTTATAAGCGTTTGCACTTACCGGTTCAATCCATTTCCATTGCCCATCTTCAACAACATATGGCCCGGCCACACCTATAGAATCAAGATTGATTGCTTGAGTGAGATCCCCATGGAAATTTGAAGAAATGTTCTTTCCTTCTTCTACTGTACATGCCTTGAGCTGGTAGAGGTTTGCGCTGACCTGATCGATACCGGGTGAATCAGCCGTTGCATTCAGATAATTGTCTTTATCACAAAAAGTGACCATATTATCTGTCGCAGGGGAGTTGCTAGACCAGAGAGCATCCGAAGAGATTGGATTTTCAAATACCCCCCAAGACGTGATGCTGGTGGTATTGTATCTTGTTGGATCTATCAGACCATCTATTGAAATGCACCATTTATTGCCTGATTTTGCCAGGCAGTCACTCTGGCCGATGTCTGCCATGAGATCATCTCCACAACACAGATTGCCCGAGGCACCAGTATCATCCCAATCCCTATTTTCAGGAAATTGCAGATGTACATATGTACCTATCATCTGGCATCCGTCATCAGGAGCATCAGGATTAGTGCAGAAAAATACAGAATCATCAGGATCATCTGATGCATCATCTCCGCAACACCCTATTCCGGCAGCAGGATCAAATACTCCTCTCGTACTATACTTGTCACCGCACCCATTTGATTCGCAGAATAGTTCTGATTCTGAGTAATCGACAAAGTGGGAATCGTTAAAACATTGGAAAAGAGGAGGGGTTTCAAACGCAGATTCAGTCCATGCTCCCTGGAACACTCTTTCATACTGTCCTGGTAACATGCAAAGGATTGATGTTTCATACCCTGACCCTGGATCCTGGAGATTGATATGATCGATTGGGATTTCAGTGATAATCTCATTGACATTGATTGAGCTTCCGCTTCCTGGATTAGGTATAGTTACAGTAGCATTCCAATTAGGATGGCTAAGCCATGCCGGAGAACCTGGCGGGTTGAACAATAATTTGAACTCCAGATCCCCATAATGACTGAGATAAGAAGTCGTGGTTACATGCCAACATCCATCATCACATCCAGAGGTATCAGCAGGATCACAAACAGTCGGTGCATGATCAGGCAACGAGGTTACAGTCGTAGGTGCAAAAGGGACTAGATCCCACCCTGTTTGAGCAACAGCCCTTTCAGATCCTATCACAGCTATAACCGCGAATGCAAAAGTGAACACTGCTGCCTTTTCATATGATTGCCAGTGTACTGGCAGGTCTTTCCGAGAACTGAGATAATGCGCTACAAGGAACAGGAAAGATATGTAAAGGAATATCATGACTCCATCAGTCCGTCCGGAGACAGGGACTGCCTGACTTGTAGCAGGAACAGTATAAGGTATATGACTCATCTGACCATAGATCGGGGTCACTTTACCGAATGCGCCAAGATCAGGAGGGATTTCTCCTCCGAAACTCGCATAGATCGGCGTATCATCTTCGACTGCGATAGCGAGCGGCATGAAGCAGAGGTTCAGGACAAGCCATATAAGGATGGTCTGTTGTATCCAAGTCCGTTTCATTCAAGAGTCCTCTTTTTAGTTTACTCTCTAGAATCAGGAAGTTTTTGTTTAAATAAGTTTCGTCGCGTGCAGATTGTAGAAAGTTGTGGTGGTGTCTATGTATCAAGCGCCTTTCAATATCATATTTGGGAATGGATCTATTTTAACGCCTTCCCTGAGTCATGCATTCCAAGATCAGTCATGATTGATTTGAGTTCAGCAGGTGATCTCATCTGGAAAGGCTCACGTGCAAACGAGAATATCCTGGTCTTAAGACCATATTTTCTGAAAAACCTGATGTTCTGCTGCAGACGGCCCATTATGATATGACGGGATGTAGATTCAAGCAAAGTTAAGAATGGGATGCCGAACGTCACTTTTTTCTCGAGAGCGATTTTCGCAGTCACTTGGTTTAATCCTGAATTACGATGATGGATGAAATCCTTTCTGGATGATGTCTCGATGTCACAGATTATAGAAGGCCCGATCTCGATCGCTTTCCTTATATCATCTGATCCTTGGTAGATTACATTTTGATCTCTTGCCTTCTCAAGCTCTTTTGTCGTACGAGCGAGGACCATGATATCAGAAGGTATCTTAGTCTTTGGAAGAAACATTCCTTTGGCCTTGGTCAGCGGATAAGCGAACCATATCTTGGTAAATCCAAGCTGTATTGCCATCTCGCAAAGTTCTTTCTCGTTCCCGTCCGGTCGGACAATATCTGAGGTCATAGTGAATTCCTTGTATTTCTGATTAATATACCTTGCTGAGGATATCCTTTATCTCTTCCTCTGTATATCCTACAAGAGGGCGGAGTATGACTGCATCTATAGGGTATTTCTCCAGATTAGATATTCCTTGTTCAGATACCCCCGCCGCGCAGTCCATTTCAAGGAATCTTTCAATCCCTCCTTCTATGACATCGATGTGTATCCCATAAGCGATTCTGATGAGTTTTTCCATCTCTTCTGTTTTTTCTTTGCAGATTATCGAGATATCACATCCCCTCTTCATCATGAGCCAGCCTGCGGCGATTGACCTCTCAGTCTCATAGAACAGACAGACTTTCCCGGATGATCCCACAGGCAGTCCCCCCGGTCCAGGCTTCCTTTTTGCGAACACATATGCCTTACCTTCATATATCTCTATGCTGATCTCTAGATCGAACTTCTTCAGAGATACTTTTGCCCCAGTAGTATCGACGACAAAAGCACCTATCCCTCTTTCCAGGTCTTCAGAAGTGAAGGGCACGGTCTTATCCCCCCTATGAGCAGATATCCGAAATGATGTCTCTTTATCCACTCCTGTAAGGAATCCTTCTACTGCTTCCTTGATATGTTCGACATCCGGTCTAGTTGATACTGCCGGAGAGAAACTCTGTATGCCAAATACCTGTTCGAGCTGGTCACATTTAGATGGTCCGTCTATGAATATCCTTCCTCTGATACGCCTGACCCGATCATGTACGATTTCGTTCTGATTGAGGCATTCCTTGATGTTCCAGACTAGCTTCTTCTCGAACTCATTTCGGTTTTTGCCTTTGAGCCCTAACTCTGAATATCTGACGATGACTGTATCAGTTGTCATGACTCAGAAAAAGTGCAATTGATTTAATAAGTTATGGGATTGTTTGAAATATGTGGAAAAAAATTGTTTTCTACCATGCCGAAGGAAGCTATTATGAAACCCTCGCTACTATCGTCAGTCCGAGCTTCAACGCTAAACACATCACAGCCGTCGCGAGGGGTGGCTCCCTACGGGAACGCAGGCTTCTCGATGAAAGTAAGAGCTAGCGAGGAAGATAGTAGCTTCCGAAGGGTTTCATAATAGCTCCGAAGGAAAAAAATATAAATACGTGAAGAATATATTCAGGTATGGTTGATTCACGCATAAAAAGACTCGCTGACATTCTCGTCAATTACTCAATCAATATCAAAAGGGGAAGCAAGATAAAAATAAATCTCGGACCTGAAGCAAGAGAACTCGGTCTCGAGGCCTATAGACTCGTCCTGAAGAAAGGCGCATTTCCGATAGTGAACGTCACTCTCCCAGGATTCGCTTACGAATACTACAAGAACGCCACTCCAGAACAGCTGAAAAGATTCCCGAAGATCGCGGAATTCGAAGTGAAGAACCTCGACGGCGTCATCAACATCGGGACTGAATATAACACCAAAGAATTTACCAATATAGATCCTAAGAAAGTCGCGATCAGGAGCAGGGTGCTGCATCCTCTTTCTGAGATTATCCTGAAGAAGAACAATTGGGTTATCTGTGAGTTCCCGACGCACGCACTCGCCCAGGATGCAGAGATGTCTCTTTCGGAATTCGAAGATTTCGCTTTTGGCGCTACGAACATCGATTGGAAGAAGGAATCAAAGAAGCAGGATAAGTTGAAGCGTATCCTTGACAAAGGGAACAAGGTCCAGATCATCGGCAAGAACACTGACCTTCGGTTCTCGATAAAGGGAAGGCAGGGCATCAAGTGTGACGGCCATCGTAACATGCCTGATGGAGAGGTCTTCTGCGCACCATGCGAGAAGACTGTTGAAGGTCACATAGAATACTCATTTCCGGCTATCAAAGGCGGTAGGGAAGTGGACGGAATCAGGCTCGGATTCAGGAAAGGTAAGGTCGTCTCAGCTACTGCAGAGAAGAACGAGAAGTTCCTCCATACGATGATAGATACAGACAAAGGATCAAGATTCCTCGGTGAATTCGGTATCGGCACGAACTATGGCATCAAACGTTTCGTGAAACAGATCCTCTTCGATGAGAAGATCGGAGGGACAGTGCATTTCGCTCTCGGGATGGCATATAAGGAAGGCGGAGGAAAGAATGAATCCGCACTCCATTGGGATATGATAAAAGACCTCCGTAAAGGCGGGAAGATCATAATCGATGGAAAAGTCATCCAAGAGAACGGCAAGTTCAGATTCTGATAAGATTCTTTAAGGGAGTTGTAAGCATCTTTGGACCATTCTTTGTGATAATGATATCATCTTCTATACGGATCCCATCCTTACCTGGAAAATATATGCCTGGTTCGATTGCAAGTGTCATCCCTTCTTCTATGATTGCAGATTTTATGAAATTAGGCCCTTCATGCACTGCGCGTCCTATCCCATGACCGAGCGAATGACAAAATGCGATTCCAAGGATTTTTTGCGCGTATTTTTGAGATTCGATGAGTCGCGCTCCCGGAACTATCATCTTTATGCATTCTTTCTGCACCTGAGATACCAACGCATATCGTTCCAGATCCTTGGCTTTTGGAGTCCCTTTATAGACGGTTCGGGTGATGTCTGAACTGTATCCCTTATACGACACTCCAAAATCGATTATGAGGAATCCCTCACGTATCCTTGCAGTTGTTGGTGTGTGATGCCATTTTCCTGAATTCGGGGCTGAGGCGACGATCGGATCGAATGATGGCTTGACTCCCTCCTTGGCAGATTCTGAGATGAGGAACGCGCAGGCCTCTGATTCGGTCTTGAACGTATGTAGTCGATTGATGAGCCTGGCCAGGATTTCTTCAGCTATCTTGCATGATCTCCTGATGAGCCTGATCTCTAGCTCGTCCTTGATCTCACGCCGCTTGGCAAGGAATGCTGAGATGTCCACCGCTTTCTTGAATCCGAGTGCTTTCTTAAAAACAGGGTATTGTAAAAGGCTTACTGATGACTTATCGATTGCAACAGTAATAAGTGAAGAAGAGAATCTTTTTTTGATGACAGAAAGGATGCGCTGTCTGCCTGCATTGATTACTTCTACTTTAGCACTCTTCTGTGCGATCTTGTATTCCGGCTCTGGCACAAAAAGTAATGGCCTAGCACGCTGCCTGATGAATAGGACCCCTAGTCCATCGAAGCCTGAAAGATAAGAAAAATTAGGATTAGGAGATTCTGTCTTGAAAAGGATCGCACAGTTGCATCCTTTGTCCTGTAGGAACTGTTGTATCTGCTTCACGCTTTAGTAAAGATTTAAATATTATATAAAGATTGGCAAATCGATGAAATCATGCAAAGAGTATCATCTGCCAAACGGATTATTGGTGCTTCACCAGAAAAAGGACACCGAATCCGTCTCGATCCAGGTGACTGTACAGGTCGGATCGAACAATGAAGAGAGCAGTAAGAGAGGGATATCACATTTTCTTGAACACATGGTCTTCGAAGGTACTAAGAACCGGGATGCTGAGACGATAGCTAGGGAGATTGAAGGTATAGGGGGCGAGATCGGGGCCTATACTAGCAATGAGAGGACTTGTTTCTATGTGAATTGTCTGAAGAAGCATTTCGAGAAGGGAATAGATATACTCTTTGATGTGGTCACGAATCCTGCGTTCCTGTCTGAGATGATCGAAAAAGAGAGAGGGGTCATCTTGAGTGAGGTTAAGATGCGCGAGGATGAATCACGTATGCATCAATGGACCATATTCCTGTCTACTCTCTACAAGAACCACCCTGCAAGACACCCTGTCATTGGCTATGAGAAAAACATCAAGAGTATTACCCGAAAGGATCTCCAGGAGTTCCATTCAAAGTATTATCTGCCTAACAACATGATCCTCTCCGTAACAGGTGGCGGTTTCCAGATGTCAGCGATCAGGGAACAGTTCGGCAGCCTTACCAGAGGAAGGAATAGGACTATCATATCTATCAAGGAGCCGCAAAAGACGTTGACGAAGACAAGATCGATAAAGAGAGATATATCACAATCATTTACGATTGTCGGATGTAAGACTGTCCCAAGAGAGAGTAAAGACAGTTATGTCCTTGATGTCATCCAGGCTATACTCGGGAAAGGGCTCTCAGGCCGCCTTTTTATTGAAGTCAGGACTAAGAGGGGGCTGGCCTATGATGTCGGTGTCCACCATGAGACCAAAGCAGATTACGGGTTCTTTGCATATTATGTCAACACAGACCGTAAGAACCTCCAGACATGCAGGAACATATTCAAGAAAGAGCTGATGAAACTCGATGATATCAGCACGACAGAACTCCAGGAATCGAAGAACTTCATTGAAGGCAGCTTCATAATGGAACACGAAGATAATCATTCTCTGTCTGATTCGCTTGGGGAGTGGGCGAGCAGAGGCAGGTTGAATGAGCTCCACAACTATATCGACAAGATAAAACGAATCACAAAAAAGGACATCCTTCAGACAAGAGACAGATACCTAAAAGAGTTCGTGACTACAACTATATTTCAGAAATAATAATAAAAATAATAATAAATCTTTAGAAATTAATCATAATCATCTAGTGATTTCAAAACCCTTGATCGTCTCAAGTAACTTCCGTGCTTTCTCGTTCTTCTCGAAGTGCTCTCTGACCGGAGCCACTATATCATTGATCTTTCCTGCAACTGCACCTTTGAGATCCATCGGATGCACGTCGCCTTTTGCATATGCGCTCTCAAGCTCTGCATAGGATTGGTATTCAAGGTTCCCGCCCCATTTCTCAGGCCTGTTGATGACCAGATCATCAAATTTCTCGAAGATGATGTACTTGCAGTATTCAAGGATTGGATTCTCAGCTACTTGTTTCTCAGGAGCCCATGCTTTCTTGATCTTACGTGTAATATCTTCTTCTGTATCCGTCATGAAGATAGCAGTATCAGGTTTAGATTTAGACATCTTCATTTCGATCGCTTTTTCGATAGCATCGGTCGTGTCTGTAGATGGAGCACCGAGTCCCATAAGCATATGATGGCTTACGACTACAGGTTTATACCATCCAAGTTTAGGGCCTACTTCCCGCGCAAGCACATTCACTTTCCGCTGGTCCATACCCAATTGACAGAGATCCGCTTCTAGTTCGAATATATCTGCTGCCTGCATACAAGGATATAGTATCTGCGACGCTTGGAGCGCATCGTTTTCACTCCTCCCCATTATCTGTGAACATCGAAGTATTCGCTTGACAGTAGATGATCTCGCGATCTGCATCACTTTCTTCCAGTATCCGTCATTACAGACGATTTCAGATGCCCTGACGAATTCGACATTGTCAAGATCCATCCCTGTCTGCTTCCAGACTTCCACAAGATAATCCCCGACCATATTGATCTTCTCAAGATCTCCGCCGAGCTTGTTGTTAGCCCATGCATGCCAATCAGCTGCATACATCTTGAATGTGACGCCGGCCTTGGTCATCTTGTTGACATTGATCGCCCTAAGGACTCCTTGTGCGATATGGACAGTGCCGCTAGGTTCAAAACCGTCATACGCTACGATCCTATCTTTCGTCTCAAAGAGGTTCCTCATCTCTTCTTCTGTCAGTATCTCTTCTCCTACCTGGCGGACAAGGTCCATCCGTGCTTCAGTATCCATAGTAACAAAAAAGAATAGCGCGATATATATAAAACTATTTCTCCATCAACAAAAAGTATATCCAGCGTAAGCGTCACCACCCCTCTTTTAGCGTCTAAATTCACAATAAACCAAAAATGAAGTATCTAGATAACAAACCATATGATTGAAATTGGAAACATTTAAATAGGAAATGGCTTAATCATTTACTATTATGAGGGGTACATATGGCTGACGAGGACAAGAAATTCTCAAAACAGATGATTGGAAAGACTGTCGTAAGCAAGACAGGGAAACGCTTCGGAGAGGTCGGAGACGTCATCTTCGAGACCCGTTCTGGTGAACTTATCCACATCGTCCTGACAAACATCACCCCATATTGCGAGAAGATTGAACTCGAAAAAGATAAAGAGAACAATTCGCTTATCCCATTCTCAGCTGTCATCGCGATGGGAGACTTTCTGGTAATATCCGAAGAAGATATCATTTAACTTTTTCTTCAATATTTTTTATCATTTAGTAATCTTTTTATACCCACCTCTATTACTACACAACACTATGAGCAGCATCTGGACAGAGAAATATCGGCCTAAGACCTTCAAGGAGATACTGGGTCAGGACCTGATTGTAAAAAGGGTAGAGGCTTTCGTAAAAGCCCTCAATATGCCCCATCTTCTGTTCTCAGGTCCTGCAGGAATAGGAAAGACCACTCTTTCTCTGGTCATAGGACGCCAGCTGTTCGGTGATTCCTGGACTACGAACCTCCTGGAGCTTAACGCATCAGACGAAAGAGGTATAGACATCGTCAGGAACAAGGTCAAAGATTTCGCTCGTACCAAGGCTATCGGAGATTTCCCTTTCAAGATCATCTATCTGGATGAATGTGACGCACTCACAAAGGAAGCACAGCAAGCCCTGAGGAGGACTATGGAGAACTATGCTACCACATGCAGATTCATCCTTTCATGCAATTACTCATCAAAGATAATAGATCCTATCCAGAGCAGGTGCGCGATATTCAGGTTCAAGCCGTTAGGGAAAGACCATATAGCGAAGATAATGGACGCGATAGCGAAAAGCGAGAATCTGACTATTGATACTGCAGCAAAAGAAGCGATTTATGAGATTTCAGGAGGTGACTGCAGGAGAGCTGAAAACATCCTTCAGAGCTGTGCAGCGTTGACAGATAAGATAACTGCAGACATCATCTATTCCATCGCTTCTGTAGCCCAGCCTGAAGAGGTGAAGGCCCTCATCAATCTTTCTCTAAAAGGCGACTTCCTTGAAGCGAGAAAAAAGCTCCTCCAGGTCATGCTTGACTACGGTCTGTCAGGAATCGACGTAATCAAACAGATTCAAAGAGAAGTATGGAATGTCGAAGCTGATAAGCACCAAAAGATGGTCATGATCGAGAAGTGCGGTGAGACCGAGTTCCGCCTCGTAGAAGGAAGTGATGAATTCATACAGCTTGAGGCGTTGCTAGCTACATTCTCTGCGTTAGGAACAAATTAAGTCTAATTCTTAATTCAACTAAACATTTTCTAAGGAGAAAACAACATTGGCCGGATGAAGCATCGCATGTTCCCCTACGTAGTGGGGGGTCGTGCGAGGCGTAATAGGACGTGCGAAGCATGACCGTCCGTGCCTTTGTTGTTGTTTTCGAATATTACAGATTTGACAATAATAATTGAAAGAAAAAAAAAGAGAAAAAAAAGAATTAATTATCTTCGATATGCTTGACTATGATCTCTTTTGTCTTGGTCTGCTCATAATCATATCTGAGCTTTATGTTGACCGGAGTCTCATAGTCAGAGTTTGTGGACACTTCTTGGGTACAGGTGATGGTCATCTTTCCTGCGTTATAGAGTTTGACATATCCTGATTTGCTGTCTCCACCTGTAAGTCCTGTACAAGAGATAGCCCCAGATATTGTCGATTCGACTTCCACCCATATCCTATCCTCATCACTCATGCTATCTTTATTGCATTGTGTCGCTTCCTTGTATATATCTCCGGTTCCTGAATGGACGACATCGAAATAGAACCTGACCTTGTCCTCTCCTGCAGGCATCTCTTTGAAATTCTCTACATGTACCGGACCGCCTGAATTATAGATGGTCTTGGATTCTGACACAGTGCAGACCCGATTGTCTTGAGCTATATCAAGGATATCTTCACTGATGCAAAGCATGGCTTGTGCATCGTTCTCATATTTGTAACAGACCTCTGCAAGAAGGGTGAAAGGCGTGTTCCCTGTAAGAGGATTATCATGGTTGAATCCTGTGAATTCGACATAGACCTGAGGTCCTGGAAGGATATCTCCTTCTGAATTCTTGGATGTTGCTTCGACATCTTCTGGAGGGTTCTTGGTGAGATCTCCTTCTGATTTCGAGAAGTCGGATGCTAGGATTCCTTTTATCCTGACTCTGCAGTCGCTTGCAGGGACATCATACTCTCCCTTGTTCTCGAGTATGATGATGACGTCGAAAGGAGAGTCTCCTCCGTCAAAAGTCTCTCCCGGCGGAGCACCTTGAGCGAAATCGACAGAAATACCGGTAGTTCCTCCAAGGAAAGGGTCCCTCTTAGAGCCTATAGTTGTTCCGCCGCCTGTACAGCCTGAGAGCATTAATCCTATCCCAAACAGAGCAACGATGAGTAATGTAAGTTTTGCCATTGAAATCTCCTCCTTTTCCTAGTTTATGGTTCTTCTCCTTTTTAATTATTACGGTGTCTGGACTATCCGTATGTTCCTTTCTGTGGTCGAACGGTAATTATAGCTGAGTTTGATGGTAAGCGGGGTCTTATATGCTGATCCCATGAGTCCGGTGACTTCACACCATACGAACCCTTTTCCATTATGGAGTCTGATGTGTTCATTGTCCACTGGCTTGCATGATCCTGTGATGGTCTGGTCGCCGATCTGGACCTCTTCTATCTTTACATAATCCACATCTTCATATTCCAATTTGGTCGTACTGTAAGGATTGCATCTCGTTAGGTATTCAAGCCCGCTCCGGATCACGGTCCCTCCGCCTACATTACTGATATCGAACTTGATTTTTGCTTTTCCAGGAGAAGGCTCGACAGTTACGCTAGTGACCGCAACAGGACCCCCCTGGCTTCCCCCCACATTCTCGACACTCCCTGCACTGCAGGCCTTGGTCTCACGGGTGTTTGAATATGGATCAGGATCTAGACATAGAGTTGGCGCAGCGATCGTTTCATAAGCGTAACAAGCAGTAGCAAGTATAGGTACATCATAGTAATCGACCTGTCTCGACTCAAGATCCCTGATATGACCGTCGAAGGTCGCTACATCATACCCCCCTTCTGGATTGTAGAGGCTCTTACCCTCGAGATCCTGGATAAGGAACCCTGAAGAATCTATTCCTGTGATGATGCTGGGATCGAATCCGCTTAGGTAAAGTCGCCCGTTCGCTATGACATCTGTCGCCCCGATGTTCCTGATTTCGAGCATAGCCTTGAAATCTTCATCGTCATATAATTTAGAAGGTGGCGTGTTCGTAAGGAATGACACAGATAACCCGGTTGAACCAGTACGGTAATTCTCATCCGGATTGGTTCCAGAACTCGGAGTGATCACACAACCACCAATAAGTATTACGACCGTGATCATGCCAAGTAATCCTATTGTCCTCATGGTCTTGATTCCCTGTTGTGATTTATATAAACTTTTCTGATGTTCCACTCAATTTTTTAGGTGAAGCCGATGAAACCGATTAATTCATCGATTTCCTGATCTTGATCTCCTTTGAGACTGTCGTGGTATATCCATAGTCGAGCTCAACTACCAGCATTGACATATATGCATCAGGCACTGCTTCGACTCCCCCGGTCAATTCGCAACTCACATGCGCAGTCTTGGTATCATCAAGCCTGAATGTCTGCGGGTTGCAGGCAAGCCTCCTGCTGAAGAGTTTAGCATTGATCTTTATCTCATTGATTTCTGTTTTATCGAGAGAGGCAGAAGAGCAACTATCTGCTGCGCTTGAAGATATCACTGTTCCCTTACCGAGATTCCTGACTTCCAGCCTGAACTGAGGGGTGACTGTCTGACCGTCACTTCCAGGATGCATCGTAGGTGTTATTTTGGTGATTGCGACTGGCCCTCCCTGGCTCGAAAGAGATTTTTCTGATGACTCGCATACTTTCACTCCATGACCTGTATTGAATATATCTGCTTCGATGCACACTTCTTCATTGAGGATGGTCTGGTAATCATAGCAAACGGTTGCAGTGATAAGTGATGTGTGGATTTCAGTCTGACCTGGGAGAGTCTTTGATTGCATGCTGACTAGAGCGAT
>JAUUYB010000030.1 GCA_030590605.1 Candidatus Woesearchaeota archaeon | reverse complement strand
CGTAACCAAACATCATTCCCTGGTCTCCTGCTCCCTGCTCCTCATGAAGACCTTTTCCTTCTGTCACTCCCTGGCTGATATCAGGAGACTGCTCTTCAACGTGAACAAGGACAGCACAGGTCTCATACTCAATTCCCTGCGAACTCTTCACATATCCGATATCTTTCAAAGTCTTTCGTGTAATAGTAGGGATGTCTACATAACCCTTAGTCGTTATCTCTCCTGCAACAAGTACCATCCCTGTCTTTGTCGCGCATTCTGCAGCGACCCTTGAGAATTTGTCTTGCCTCAAACATTCATCAAGTATTGCGTCTGATATCTGGTCACATACCTTATCCGGATGCCCCTCAGTCACGCTCTCTGATGTGAATAATATCTTTTCTTTTTCCATATATATCTAACCTCAATGTTTTTACCTTAACTGTCTGTACGTCATTTAAAAATATTTGTGATAGAATTATTCTTATAGGAATATTAATTACTTTCTGTCTTGATCCGTTTCTTGAGCTTCTTAGCATATTTGTTTGCGAACGCCAGAGGGTAAGGGAGCTTGTAGGGATTTTGTATCAGGTCTTTCACTACCTCATAGCTCTTCTGAAGTGTCATGAGATGTCCAGGAGATACGAAAAGAGGTTTTGTATGTTCATGCGGTTTGAATATCTTCCCCACAACCTCCTTATCTAAGATTACAGAATTACCATTGACTTCTCCGCATAGAAGGCTCTTTGCGACACCTATAGTCGGCTTGTTTATGTGTATCCCTATGTGACTAGCGATACCCATCCGCCTCGGATGCAGTATGCCATTCCCTTCCACTATCAAGAGGTCGAAATCCTCTTTTAGCATCGTGTAGGTGTCTATCATCACTCCCCCTTCCCTATAGCTGAGATAAAAAGGGATATACTTCATGGGACATTTCTGGACAGAATATTTTTGGTCGATGATCTGTTTGGTCTTGCAATCTACGACCACTATGACTCCTATGATCGTATCAGGATCAAGATATGCCTGGTCTGCAGCGGCGATCCTCCTTATAGGACCGAGATTGTCAGAGATCACTACCTTTGCTGCAAGCTTCAGCTGATCCTCTTTAAGCTTCTCGAGATCCATCCCTCGCCACCCCTGACTTGATAGCTGCAGTACGTACCGCGTCAGCCACAGCCTTGTGAACAGACCTATCGAATGGATCAGGGATTATGTTCTCCCTAGAAAGTTCCTTTACAGATTCCGCAATCGCAAGCGCTGCTGCAAGCTTCATCTCATCATTGATGTCGCTAGCCCTCACATCAAGCGCTCCCCTGAATATACCTGGGAATGCAAGGACATTATTCACCTGGTTTGGCATATCACTCCTACCAGTCCCCATGACTGCGGCTCCTGCGTCTATCGCGTCGTCGTACATTATCTCAGGAATAGGATTTGCCATCGCGAAGATGATCGGATCCTTCGCCATAGATCGGACCATATCTTTTGTCAGAAGTCCTGGCTTGGAGACACCGATGAATACATCCCTACCTACAATAGCATGCTCCAGTTTCCCTTTCATGCATCTTGCGCATTCTTCAGGGTCTTTCTCTTCACCATGCTTATGCCTGCACTCAATATTTGTAGCCTGCGCGATCTCCTTCTTGATCTTATTTATCTGGATATCATCCCTGCATGTATAGAGCGCACCCTTAGAATCAAGCATGACCATATCTTTTACACCGCGCGAAAGGAAAATCTTAGCTATAGCTACGCCTGCAGCTCCTGCTCCATTGATCACTACCTTACATTTCGTGATATCTTTCTTGGTGATTTTTGCCGCATTTATCAGGCCAGCAAGAGCGACAACTGCAGTCCCGTGCTGATCATCATGGAAGACAGGGATATCTAACTCTTTTTTCAAGCGTTCTTCGATCTCGAAGCATTCGGGACCCTTGATATCCTCAAGATTGATACCCCCAAATCCGGGAGCGATCATCTTCGCGGTCTCGATTATCTTCTCTGGATCATGAGAGTCGACAGCTATCGGGAATGCATCTACTCCTCCGAATTCCTTGAACAGTATGCTCTTCCCTTCCATCACAGGAAGCGAAGCTTTCGGACCTATCTTACCAAGTCCCAGGACTGCGCTACCATCAGTCAAAACAGCAACAAGATTGCCTTTAGAAGTATATCTGTAGACATCATCAGGATCATCAGCTATCCTTAGGCATGGCTCAGCCACACCAGGTGTATAGGCGAGGTTCAGGTCGTCCCTTGAATTCAAGCCTACCTTGCTCACCACCTCTATCTTTCCTTTATTTTCCTCATGCAGGATGAGGGATTGTTTTTTGATATCTTCGATATCCATGGTTACACCCTTTTTTAAAACCTGTAGGAGAATAGGGATATGAGCAGGGTTAAAAAATGTTTCGTTTGATGTGACTTTGTAGAAAGCCCTCACTCAGCTGTTTTGCAGTGTCTGAAATATCCTGCATAGAAGAAGTATTCAAATATAAATTTAAAAAAACTCCAAAGAATTGGAAAAATATCCGCTAATTCTTTTGTATTCTCGAGAATCCAGAGATTTGAATAGGAAAAATAATGAGCGGGACTTTGGTCCCGCCCATGGTGATCTGTCCTTGCGGACATTGGTTTCTTTGTGGCGAAAAAAATGAAGAGGCTCCCTGCCTTTGGGTTTTGTAGGGGGGTGGTTTGAAAGAAAGGGTTTTCAGGGAGCCGTATGATCTTAAGGGGGTTTTTTTAATTCCTGAGCCCAAAGCAGTCCAATCTTTCTCATCTCTTTTATGAAATTGTCGGAAATCCTGTAAGTTTTCTTGTACATATCATAGTCAACCAACCCCATCGACTTGAATGGGGTCAGTATCCTATCATAGAACTGACGCTTGTTGTACGTCAGCTTCACCTTTTTCCCAGCATATGGCGGCTCTCTTAGCGTTGTCTCGAAATTTCCCTCGTGCAGCTGTGTCGCAAAAAACGACATCTGCGTCTTGTTGATTTCGGACTCGTTGTTCTTGAAGTATTGGATCAGTGCTCTTGCGACGATCTCTTGTTGTTTTGTCGCAAAGATAATCTCGAATACGTCGTCGGACAGATTGAATCTGTCAAAAAGCATCACCATGTTGATATACTTTAAACATCACTAATATATAAATGTTATGTTTCTGTGTATGAGTATAGTAATATGTATACTAAAAATGGGCATTCCCGAACATTTCGACCCACAAATTTATATGAGAAATCGTGTTCTTCTCCCTTCATGAGAGTAGATACTGCGATAGTGCTGGATGGTGGCAGAGATGAGAAAGACGGCGCAGACTCATTCGATGCAGCATATGAAAAATTTCTCGGAAAACCCGCCATAGCTTATCCTGTCGACCAGCTGCTCAGGACATCAAACATAACTCGGATCTATGTCGCAAGCGACAGGATGATCAAGGCATCCTCTGCACTCAATCCGCTTCGGGAATCGCATCCGAAGACTGCGTTCCTCGGACCACTTGAACCTTTGAGCGGATCCAAATCAGTCAGGATAGTCCCTGCATCAAGCGACGGTATGCTCATGAAAAGCATAATGGAGACAGTATACAGCCACATCACTAAGGACCATCCTAAACTCAAGGTGTTTGAAGGGGACCACTCAAAGAATTCCGACCTCCTCAGATACCGTGCAGAGCACAGATCATTCATGGATTTCCCAATATTCTTCACCGGCAACGATGTCATAAACCTCCAATCAGGATATGTCGACCGAATGATCGCTGATTTCAACGTAGATGATCACGACGTCATGATCGGATTCACCAAGCGAAAGGACCTCGAAGAGATGCTTGGATACCACGGGATACCCATATCCCAGTTCCACCCCACGCTCGAAAAAAATGATTTCTTCAACGGAGAGTATTCTAGACACAACGGGACATTCATCGCCAAATGGGGAAAGATAAGCCCGCCGATGCTGGAGGTCATCTCATACTTCAACACCCACAGATACCAATCCAAGATTAAAAACTATCTTGGGATTATCAGGAAAATAGGTTATGAATTCAGGTCAGAAAGGAAAGCGCTCATCCAAGCAATAACACATTTCGCGATACCATTCTTCATCGCCAAGTATATGAACAACCTCGGATCGAGAAAGGTAGCAGAACTCATCACGCCTTATGTAAGCAATGAAATGATTGGGAAGATGACCAACAACCTCATAGGATTCAGAATCTATATACGTGACAAGACAGACACCCCTGAAACTGTCATCGACATCGACTCACCAACTGACAAGGTTCCTATCGAGAAACTGCTCTCAGCTAAATACATAAATTGATAAATAATCAATCATGTGTGAATATCATGACAGTAATATGCATCACTGGCACTCCTGGAACAGGAAAGACTACACTAGCAAAGGCGCTCGCCAAGGAAACCGGCTTTTTCTTGTTAGATGTAAAGAAAATGATCAAGGAGAAGAACCTCTCTCAAGGATATGATGAGAAAAGAGATTGTGAGATAATAGACCCGGACATCCTAAACAAGGAGATCATAGATATCATCAATGAAAATAAAGATATCATAATCGACTCTCATATGTCCCATTATCTTCCAAGAGAAAATGTCGAATTGGTCATCGTCACGACATGTGAAATACCCTTCCTTAAGAAAAGACTGGAGGATAGAGGATATGATGAAGACAAGATCAGAGAGAACCTCGATTCTGAGATATTCGGACTATGCAGGAATGAAGCAGAAGAAGCAGGACATAATGTGGTTGAATATGACAGTTCTCATGATGAGTTCGAAAACCTCATGAAAGAATTAAAAGAAAAGATTCAATTAGTAAGGTAATTACCAAATCACTCCAGTATCTCGACACTGTCTACGATTCCGTCTGAATCCATATCCGCTCCTTCTACCACTTTCGCCATCACCAACGGGTTGATTCGGTTCCCTTCTGCAAGCTCCTCGAAATGTTCCAGAAAAGCCAGCATCACCGCGCGCGTACCTGCATGTCTCTTACCCGCGATTACGATTACCTTCTTTCTCGGATTTAGGGGATTATCTGCTTTCACTATCAGTCCAGCCTCCTCGTTCATGTAGACCTTTCCTGAGACATGTGAATATATATTCATGTCCTTGTCGAAACGAATCGGAAGCTTAGCATTCACCCTCGCATTCACCATATTGACTATAGGTCCTCCCAGTATGATCAGATTCCCCAACAGATCCTCCTCCCTCACTTCGGTATCGAGCCTGACATTTAGCTTCGGAACATAATGGAGATAAGTACCGAGGAATAACGCAAGATCTATCCCATAATATCCGTCTCTGCTCCTTGCTTTCTGCGGCCCATGCGGGTCTGGCGATCCAACCACGATTGTCGCATTGAGCTTTCCTGCCTCAATGAATGGCTCGAGAAAGTCTGTCCGTTCAGGGCCTTCAATCGACCTGTCCTTGAGGAGCTCGCCGAACCTCACCACGAACGCTTTCTCTGTCAGGGAGTAGACATTCGCAGTGACACCCCTTACAGATATCTCGTCCTGAACAGAGACGATTTTCGCAGCCTCAAGATTCCGCATATGATAATATATCTTCTGTTCGCCTTCCTTAAGGATCTTCGATATCTGCCTAGGATACATGCTTTCCCTGGAAAGAAGCCTGACAATCTTCCTTGCAAGAGGGGATCCAAGAGCTTTTAGCTGCGCTCCAGTCAACTCTTTTGCAGGAAGAGAAGATATCTGCCCTTTCTTTTTTTCCACGACGAACATCGTATTATGAATATTTTTTTAATACTATTATAATATTTTTAGTAATCCTTATATATAAGCCTTTGCCTTGAGGTAAGGATGGTTAGAAGATTATTCGAAACTGACGGAGTGAGAGGAATCACCAACACCTACCCCATGGTTCCAGAGATCGCTCTAAAGATCGGGAAAGCGACTGCATATGTACTCGCCAAAGGCAAAAGGAAACCTAAGATCATCATCGGAAAAGATACCAGACTCTCAGGATACATGTTCGAGACAGCGCTCACTTCAGGACTTCTCTCAATGGGCGCAGAAGTGCTCCTTGTAGGACCGATCCCCTCTCCAGGTGTCGCACACCTCACAAGATCATTCGCTGCAGATGCAGGCATCATGATCACAGCATCCCACAATCCAGCCGGGCACAACGGAATCAAGCTCTTCTCAAATGAAGGCTACAAGCTACCTGATGAGGTCGAAGAAGAGATAGAACGATTCGTCCTAGACAGCGAGCCGGAACATGTCGACCCGCTCGAGATCGGGAAAGCGATAAGGATTGACGACGCCAAAGGAAGATACATAGAATTCCTGAAAGGATGCATCGGAAATATCTCTCTTAAGGGACTCAAAGTCGTGCTCGATTGCGCGAACGGCGCAGCGTATGACATCACACCTCATATCCTCCGCGAACTAGGAGCTGAAGTCATCATCCTCAACAACACGCCGGATGGCACCAACATCAACAAGGGATGCGGGGCGACGAAACCGGAAGTGATCCAGAAAGCGGTCGTGAAAGCGGGAGCGGACATCGGTGTATCACTTGACGGCGACGCAGACAGAGTGATTCTCGCTGATGAGAAAGGAAATATCGTCAACGGAGACCATATCCTCTCGATCCTCGCGCTTGACGGCATCAGGAAGAAGACCTTGCCCCATAATACTGTAGTTGCGACACAATACAGCACTCTTGCACTAGACAACCTCATCGAATCAGCTGGCGGCCATGTGGTCAGGGTGCTTAACGGTGACAGATACGTCATCGCAGAGATGCAGAAACACGGATTCATGCTAGGCGGAGAACAGACCGGCCATATCATACCAGGAAAATATATCACTACAGGAGATGGATCCCTCACAGCACTGCTTATCCTAAGGATATTGCAGGAACAGGAGAAACCACTGTCTGAACTTGCCAGCGTACTTCAACCTTATCCTCAGGTCTTAAAGAACCTGGATGTAAAGGAGAAAAAACCTCTTGAAATCATGCCTACCGTAAAGAAGACCATCGAGAAAATCGAAAAGAAGATGGGAAAAGAGGGAAGAGTCCTTATGAGATACTCAGGGACAGAGAAAAAAGCGAGAGTCATGATAGAAGGGAAAGATCAAGCTGAGATCGAGAAGTACTGCGATGACATCATCACTGAAATAAAAAAAGAGGTGGGTTTATGATTCAGGCAGTGATCCTCGCAGCAGGAAAATCCACAAGGACCCAACCATTCACACTTACTACACCTAAACCGATGCTACCAGTACTCGGGAAACCACTTATTACTTATACACTCGAGGCGTTGAAAAAGACCGGGAAGATATCGGATGTCGTGGTGGTTGTAGGTTATCTCAAAGAACAGATCATGGCACTCGGAACTGAATTCGAAGGGATGTCAATCAAATATGTGGAACAAAAGACTATCAATGGAACAGGCGGAGCAATCCTCGCATGCAAGGATCAGCTGAAAGAAAAATTCATAGTATTGAACGGAGATGATATGTATTCAGAAGAAGACCTATCCAAATGCCTATCACATGATCACTGCATTCTCGGACGGGAGGTCGATGACCCTCAGAATTGGGGGATGATCGATGAGAAAGACGGAAAAGTCCTAGCACTGATCGAGAAACCTGAGACCAGCGAATCAAAACTCGCAAACACTGGAGTCTATGTCTTCGATACCACAATCTTCGAGACAGAAATCAAAGAGACAAAAAGAGGAGAACTTGAGATCACAGATTATGTCTCGGCGCTCCTCAAATCAGGGAAAGAAGTATCATGTGAGACTGTCAAGGGACTATGGCTGCCTGTAGGATTCCCATGGCACCTGCTTGAAGCTAACGTAGAAATGCTGAAAGGGATAACTAGGGGGAAGAGCATACTCAAAGGGAAAGTCGAAGAACACGTCAAGATAGAAGGTTTCGTCTACCTGGAAGAAGGGGCAGTCATCAAATCACATTCACGCATCGAAGGCCCGGTCTACATAGGAAAGGGTTCGACTGTCGGACCATTCGCGCACATCAGGCCTGACACGATCATCGGCAGCGACTGCAACATCGGAAAGATAGAACTCTATGACGCGGTCATCATGGACGGGACAACTGCAAAGCATTCCGGATATATCGCGCATTCAGTAATCGGAAAAGATGTCAATATCGGAGCAGGGCTAATCACTGCAGATTACAGGCACGACGCAAAGAACCATATAACACTCATCAAAGAGGAAAAGGTCGATTCAGGAAGGCGAAAACTAGGAAGCTTTATCGGAGACGGGGTCAGGACAGGCATCGGGACACTTATCTACCCGGGAAGGAAACTATTCCCTGGAACCAGCACTCTCCCAGGAGAGATAGTGACAAAAGACAAGAGATGATACTATGTGCGGAATAACAGGGATGATAGCAGAGAAACCATTTTTCGTAAAGAAAGAACTCCTAGGGTCACTCAAAAGACTCGAGTATAGAGGATATGATTCATGCGGTTATGCGACTGCTGAAGGCACGCTCATGAAGGAAGTCGGTGGTGTCGATGTAATAAGGAACGATGTCCCTGAAACAGAGAAGACCACGCTTGGCATCGCACATACCAGGTGGGCCACACATGGAGGGGTGACCTCAATCAATTCCCATCCTCATCACGATGCTGATAAGACAATATTTTGCGTCCATAACGGGATCATAGAAAACTACACATCGATGAAGGAAGGGCTGCAAGGATACGAATTCATATCTGAGACAGATTCAGAGATAATCCCTCACTATATCCATAAAAAGCTCCAGGCAGGAAAGACCGTCAAACAGGCGATAGTCGACTTCATGCATGAAGCAGAAGGAACATTCGCTATCCTACTGTTCGTAAAAGGAAAGAACCGCATCTATGCACTAAAAAGAGATTCTCCACTTGCACTCGGGATAGCCAAAGACAGATTGATACTCGGATCAGACCTATACGCATTCGCTAAAGAGACCAAGAGAGCCATCTTCTTCGATGATGACGAATTCGCAGAGATACGTCCTGATGGGTATCAGTTCTATGACAAGAAAGGAACTGCGATCAGGAAAGACGTCAAGGAATTCGATGTCACCCTAGATGAAGAATCCAAAGATGTCCACAAGCACTATATGATAAAAGAGATCCTTGAACAGCCGAAGACCTCGCAGAGATTGATAGATTCATTCAGGGTGTTCCAGAAAGAGAAGCTGAATGATATAGTCGGACTTATCAGGGAATCGAAAAGAGTCATGTTCCTCTCCTGCGGGACAAGCTACCACGCATCGCTCGTAGGGGTCTACATGCTGAGATCTGCAGGGATCAGGGCGCATACAGTGATCGCATCAGAATTCGAAAATTACCTCCAGCCAGATAAAGAGACACTAATCATAGCGATATCACAGAGCGGAGAGACAATGGATGTCGTGACTCCCTTAAAAGAAATCAAGAAAAAAGGAATCAAGATAGCATCTATCGTAAACGTACCTCACTCTACAATCCAGCGATGGAGCGACTGCTCTATCGAGATACTCGCGGGTCAGGAAATCAGTGTCGCATCAACCAAGGCATTCACGAACCAGGTGATCACCCTCATGAGGATCGCCATGCAGCTCGGATACAAAGGCTACCTTGATAACATACCGAACAGGATCAAGGAGACCATCGACAATACCACCGAAAAAATAAAGGAACTGGCTGAAGAACTGGCACCACACAAAGATATCTTCGTGTTAGGAAAAGGAGCATCATATCCGCTAGCCCGTGAGATAGCCCTCAAGCTAAAAGAGATCTGCTACATTCAT
>JAUUYB010000105.1 GCA_030590605.1 Candidatus Woesearchaeota archaeon | reverse complement strand
TAGACATATCAATAGATTTAAATAATAGTATTGCGAGAATATTGTTATAAATACAAAATAATATTTTAACAATACTACTATGGCGAAGGCAGGGAAAAAGAAAGTGATGGTCCATGTCTATCTCTCTCCTGAAGAGAAAGCAAGGATTGAAAAGAAAGCAGAGGAAATAGGGATATCAGTCTCAGCATATATCAAAGTGAAGCTCTTCGGAGAAGTGGTGCTGAAATGAGAGCTGTCCTGGCAATCATCACACTCGCAATAATCCTGGTCATCCCATTATCGCTTCTTGCATATCTGGATTCTACAGAAAATGATTTCAACAATGGCACCTACAACGGCACATGGTGGAATTCTTCCGGATACGTGGAGCTGAACGAAAGCGCAGGAAATCACTCTATGAACGGCACATTCATCTCGCGCGCACTAGGAAATGGGTACTATAACATATGGAAGAACATATCCTGGAATGCGAACCTGACACATGGGAACCTGTCCTTCCAGACAGCATCAGGAAACAATCAGTCTGATCTTACTCAATTTTTAGGACCGGATGGGACAGGAACGACACATTATGATGCAAGCGGACAATCTCTCAACCTCAGCGTTTCGAAATACTTAAGCTACATAACCTATCTGAACACAACAAATATCTCTAACACACCCTGGCTCTATAATGTCACAATCGGATACATAGTCATCGTTCCGAAAGTCGAATCCATAACCCCTTCTGGAGTCGAAAATCTGACCAATGATATTACGTTCTCCTTCAATGTCAGCTCTCCGAACATCATCAGCAACTGTACCCTGTATGTCAACGGAAGCATGGTCCAAGCGAATGAGACACCTATCATCAACGGAACAGTAAACAACATCACTATCACGATTGGAAACGGAGAATACAATTGGAGTGTCCAATGCTCTGACCCAATCGGAAACCAGAACAGCAGCACAATCACATATTTCAATGTAAGTGCACCGGACATCATCCCTCCCACAATAACCCTAAACACCCCGCTTGACGCACAGTCCGGGCTCGGCAATGACATGACATTCAATTGCACGGTCTCAGACAACAATCTCTCTAATGTCTCCCTCTATGGCAACTGGTCGGGGGGATGGCACAAGAACTCCTCAAACACATCAGGTTCATCAGGAGATTATCTTTTCTTACTCAGTCTCGATAACGGGACTTACCTGTGGGCATGCTATGCATGCGACGCACAGGGGAACTGCATATCATCAGGGAACAGGACAATAGGCATAGGCTTGGCATCCCTAGAACTAGTTTCTACCACGCCAATAACAGGTAGTACTAACGCCACAGTTGAAACGCCGATCAAATTGATTTTCAATAAGGCCCTACAAAACGCCACAATAGATGGGTCTATTGTAATGTCCAGCCAGCTTGGTCCTGTTTCCCTTTCTTATCTTTATGACAACGCCACACTTTCCGTCAACCTCACACCCACTCTATCTTTGCATTACAATACGACTTACACTGTCTCGGTCCTATCGACATTGAAAGACTCAGAAGGGGGGGATGCGACACCTACGAATATCAACTTCACGACTGAAGACATGGACACAGACAGCGATGGGACGCCGGATTACATCGATGCAGATGATGACGGAGACGGCACAGCAGATGCAACAGATACAATCACCGGTTCTGCATCTGATATCAGGACAAACGACGCATCGATCATCGTTGAAATCAACGGATCAACCGACATGAGTATACCATATAACGGGACTTATACTGTAACAATAAACAACTCAAACGGCACATTGACCTCATTTGACTTATCGTTCACTATACCAAATGCGCTGGACTTCAGAAACCTGACGATTGTCACCGACGAAATCTCCGGTACAGGAACGATCGCCATCTCCGGACTCTCAACCACAAAGACCATCCGTATCCTGGATGTAGACGGGATGGCAAGCGATGCATGCCTGAAGGATTCTCCATTAGACTCGATCGATTCCATCTCTGCGAATTGTGACGGCCAGGATGAGACCTTTGTCAGGTGCAACGGAACCACCACCTCCGGATATACCTGTACAGCAGGAAACGGGTACATCGAGATCACAGGAGCCACACACACAGGAGCTGTAGAAATATGCCAAGAAGAATGGGAATGCGAAAAGTGGATCCCTCTTTACTGTTTCCTAGGAATGTCACAAGGAAGAGATTGCACTGATGTAAATGCATGCGGAACAAATCAGTTCAAACCGACAGTCAGCCAGTACTGTACAAGCCGTGCCAGACCAAGAGGGTGCAGGGCAGAATGGGAATGCCTAGACTGGGGAGAATGCATAGACGGAACCAGGACAAGGACCTGCAACAACGTGGGAAGGTGCCCAGACCATGTCAAGACACCTATCATGGAAGAGACCTGTACTCCTAAGGAGACATCTGATGCCCCTGCGGTCACCGGCAATGCTATCCAGACCAACGATCCCTCATCAGGCCAGACCCCAAACACTGAACAGCCTACTACTAACATATTCGATTCAACTCCTGTAGCTGTCATCAAGAATTCTCCCTCCTATCTCTACTGGATCGTCATCCTGATCAATGTCGTGATCGTCGCAGGGTTCATAATCTACAAGATCCGTCCTCAAAATAGTGCCGCTGGAAATTACACCGGGCGACATGAACCCCAGCCTGAAGGTCTACTTGTAATGAAGCTGAAAAGAGCAAAAAGAATAGCACGGTTGAATAAACAAAAGAATATCCGGAAGACTGAAATCGAAGAGATCAAGAAAATCGCCACCGAAACAAAGGAGATGGGCCTTGACAGCACCAGACACAGGTTCATGGCCTCAAAACCATTAGACCCACCCAAAATCGCACCTCCTGAAAAGCCCACAATACACAAGGTAGGCATAACTGATAAATTATTCTTCAAACTGTTCAAAGTCGACATCAAACCTGAGAAACCAGCCAACAAACCCACCATACCTCCTATCAAACAAGAAAAAACTCCCTCTGCTATCGATGTCCATGAACAACTCACAGTACTCAAATCACGGATGCAGAAAGAAGAGAAACGTAAAGGAGTATTCGATAACGTCCTAGACAGCATCTCAAAAGCAGAGTTCCCAAAACAAACAGGTAAGGTAATGGCAGACGACGCATCGACATACACGAAATCCGCCAAACTAAGAAATAAGATTGAAGTCAAAGGAATCAGTGAGCTGGAGAAAAGCAGCATCTTCCAGGCATTCATCAATGACCACACAGACTCTTTACCACCTAAACAATGGAAAGGATTCCTTAAGACAATCAAAGATGAGGGTTACATCGTAAATGAAAACGAATTGAAACAGTTTGTGGAGATGGAACAAAAAAGGCTATCCATAAAAACCAAGTTGAAGCTATGATATCTCGTGTTTCCATGCTTTCCCAATATATAAACTATCTATCCAAAAGTGGCAATGTCCCAAATCCTCCCAATTTGTTTCCTCACTCCGAGATCAGGTAATCATAACCTAATTGAATCAAACAGATCCGTATAGTCAACAAATTGATTACGCCTATAGATTTGAGACATCGCCACCCGAAAGTATATAAATGCTGCTTGTATCCGAACTATGTGTCCAGGAGAATAAAATATGTCTGAAGTAGGAAAATACGATTTTAAAGCTGTAGAGGAAGAAATCCTTGCATTCTGGAAAGCCGAAGAAATCCATAAGAAGGCAAATGAACTGAACAAAGGAGAAGAACCATTCTATTTTCTAGACGGCCCACCCTATACATCAGGAAGAGTCCATATCGGCACTGCCTGGAACAAGACACTCAAAGATATGGCGCTACGTTTCAAACGGATGAGCGGATTCGATGTCTGGGATCGGGCAGGATACGATATGCATGGGATGCCGATCGCCCAAGCTGTACAAAAAGAACTCAAGATCAAGACTAAAGAAGATATCGTCAAGTACGGTGTCGAGAAATTCATCAAGAAATGCAAAGAATTCTCAGTCAAGAACATGCTGATGATGAACGAAGACTTCATCAGACTAGGCGTCTGGATGGACTTCGAAGATGCATACCAGCCAATCAAGAACGAATACATCGAAGGAGAATGGTGGCTCATCAAGAAAGCCCACGAGAACGGAAGGCTCTATGAAGGCAAGAAGACCATGACCTGGTGCGGAGAGTGCGGGACATCCCTTGCAAAACACGAACTCGAATACCAAAACGTAACTGATGATTCTATCTTCCTGAAATTCCAAGTCGTAGGTTCTGAGAACGAGTTCCTCATCATCTGGACAACGACTCCATGGACCATCCCCTTCAACCTAGGGGTGATGGTCAACCCAGAACTTGATTACCTCAAAGTAAAAGTAGGGAAAGAGAGCTGGATCGTCGCAAAAGCACTTGCAGGAATATTCATCAAAGGACTCCTTGACAAAAAATATGAAGTCATCGAAGAATTCAAAGGAGATAAGCTTGAAGGCCTCAAATATATCCATCCACTAAGGGATGAACTCAAAGATCACTACAAGGAACTCGAGAAAAAATCAGACAAGATCC
>JAUUYB010000116.1 GCA_030590605.1 Candidatus Woesearchaeota archaeon | reverse complement strand
CAAAATACTCTGCTTCACCATCACCGAACTCTTCCCGCAGCTTCCTCTTCACCTCAAGCATATGAAGATTAGCGTCAAACTTCGCCCCTTTCAACAGATGTATCACCGCATCAACATCTTCCCTCCTGAACGGGGTCTTCCCTGACTCCGGCCGCATTATCCTTCCGAGGAACTGATTACATTTCTCGATCAGCATCTCCGCCTCATCAGGCGCGACACTCATAGAGAAGAATTTCGCAAGCTCATTAGGCTTGTACTGGAGGCCCACCTCACCACGAAGAAGCAATGATATCTTATAGACCAGCTTATGGAGATTAGTCACATATTTCTTGTTCTTTATCTTTCCCATAGCATCGGCCTCTATGCATCCGATCGAACGTTCGATAAATGTGAACACATTCGAAGGTGTCTCCTGCGGAAGCTTCAGGAGAGCACTATACATCTTAGGGAAATCATCAAGCTCATCCTTCTCGTGGAAAAGGCTGCATAGATGATATGCTACAGAAGGGGTCTTCGCATCGGCAACCCCAAGACTTGCACTTAGATCATTGATCTTTGTCCCATAAGTCACATTCGAAGAATGTATCAGGCGCTCAACCTTCTTCATGAGCAATGCCCGTGCCTTCTTAGTCATAGTGATAGTGTTCTCAAGACCAGAGGCAGATTTCTTGATATCCGCGGCAAACTTCTGGCTATCCATATCCTTATCACTATTACCATGCCAGTTATTCCATATCTCAGTATAGACATACACAGGAATCTTCGCCTTGATCGTCTTATCTATAGCACCCACGACCATCTCGAACTGCTCGCGCGGAGCAGGATACTCATTGAAGAATCCCTGTCTCAAAGAATCATATTTTATCGCACGGTGCAGGAGGCTCAATACCTCTGCCGACGGTTCAGAATCATTGCTGAATATGCTCTCCTTCAATACCTTGCTGGCATACAGCACGTCGACAGTATCCCACTCCTTGTCGTGCAGGTGATTCAGTATCCCTGCAAGCTTCGGCTGGGCTGAATAGTGGACAGAAAGAAGCTCTTCCAACTTCTGCTGTTGGGTGGTCAACTCCTCAAAATTCTCGAATTTCTTGCTCTCACGCCTCTTGTAACCCGACTTACTCCTCGCAGAACTACCTTTAAATATATTCTTCACTATTTCTATAAGTCTCACCATGTCTTGTCCTCCTGAAAAACACGGCGCGATGATCTTCCAATCGCCCGATAGAGCCAGCAGTACAGCTAGCAATGATCATCTCTTTTACCTAAAAAAAAGACACGCGCTCAATAGCAGGTATGAAACCCAATCCAATCAATCAAAATCCACACCATTTATCCGTATCATCTTTGCGGAATGATCCAACGGCACCATGTCGATATGCTCCTGCTGGAGCCATTTGGTACCGAACTTCCTGTAAAAATCAGCGTGGGCCTTCTTGAACGCCTCAGCATTCCTCCAGACAGACCTCACGAATATCTTGCCATCATAGGTCTCATGACAGTCGATGCAGTTGTTCCACTCAGCCATGAGATCAGATATTATCTTCTTTGTCTCGATAAGATATGGGCTGGTGACATGTATCTTCTGCAACATCAGTATGTTATACCCAAGCGCGGCAAAGTTGGGGACATTGAGGGAATGGAAGATATCATCCTGTTTCAGCCGATTGTGCAGGCGTCGCACTGATACCTCATTCAGGTTCACCTGCTTGGCGATCTCGCGGAAAGTATAATCCTTATTATCCATAAGTAGCTTGAGAATCTTCTTCTCATTTACCTTAAGCGAACGTCTGTTTTCAGTCATATCGCACCCCGGAAATCCTGTAAAAAAGTAAGCAATATTCACTTATAAAGGTTTGTAGCAAAAAATGCAAACTAACGCAATAAATGTAAGAATCAGTGCATTTTAGGCAATCAAATGAATATATTACGCCAGGGATTTATAAATGAAGTGTTGAAAACTGTATTGATGGTTTAAAAGGGATGGAAAGAGGAAAAGGTTGGGGAGGTCGGGCGTTGGTGTTTACCTACATGAAGAACGCCCTCGTCAGGTGGCGTTATGCAGGTAGCATAAGTCCTGACCTATGCGTTTTTCCATTTTTAGACCAAAACATTTAAATATCTGTAGATATCTATAGATATCTATGCAGCAGATAAACCTTAAACTACCTGATAACCTGATCGAGGCCGCTGATAGGTATGTGGATAACTTCGGGTTCAGGAACATACAAGAACTGGCGGCTGAAGCCATCCGGGAGAAGGTCTTTGAAAAGAATGAATATGATGAGAACTTCAGCAAGGAAGAAGTCGAGCTAGTCGACAGCCTCATCTCGATGTCTATAAAGAAAGGGGATGTTGTTTCTGAAGAGGAACTCAATAAGGTTCTGCTAGAATGAGTTACAAGATCAAAGCTCTAGGATTCTTCAAAGAACAGGTCAGCAAGCTAGATGTAAAATCTAAAAGGATGATCCATGACAAGATACAGCTCATCAGGGAAAACCCCTTCAGGTATAAGAAGATCCATTCAAGACACTACAGCAGAGTCTTCAGGGTAAGATTCGATATCAAGTCAAAAGAGACAAGACTTATCTATGCTGTGATCGAACCGAACATAATATTGGTCTGCTTACTGGACAGAAAAAATGACTATAAAGATCTGGAGAAATACTTATCAAAAATAGGAAAAAGATAAGATTTAGCTGCGGCGTTCCAATTGATTCTGTTCCCCGGGCGCTGGCGTTACAATATCATTTAACGTCCGCAATTTGAGGCTACTTTTTTGTTATATTATTTCATAGTTCCATCACGCGGGTGCAAGTACCTGTCCCTATGGAGTTCCAGCTCAGTCACAGGTTCTTCGCGGATCCCGTCCTTGTTAAGAATGTACTTCTTGCGCTTATGCTGCTCCACACAGATCACTTCTGTGACCCCAATTATCGGAAGCTTCCATCCAAGCGCAACAGCAACTACGAATTCAAGGGGGCCGTGCTCGAACAGGTTCCTTTTAGAATGCTGTTCCATGAAATAATTGTACATGTTTTCCCCAAATATTGCATTGCACAAGAATCTTGTTTCTGGTTTTTCTGTGTCAAAAAGGACTTCGTAACCTATCACCTCTCTTCTTATCCAGAACTTTTCGGTCGATGCGTAATTGATCATGCCATCACTGCAAGGGTCGAACACAGTTCCGTAGTCCCAATACATTGCAGGTTTTGCATTGTCTTTGTATTGCTCATATAATCTAGCAGTCACTAGGAGTCTCTCGCGGAATGGTGTTTTAGTTGACTCTATTCCAGGGGGATTGAGAAAGGTGTAGACGTTGGGATAACCAAAATCTATAGCGACCCCTTCCAGCAACGTGCTGAACACTGCCTGTGCAGGGATGCTGTCCGTATCGATAGGTCCTCTTGATGGAGCATGAGGGTCCTTCCTAAAGATCAAGCCAGGAGGTGCAACCCTATCAACAGATCTCATATATTCCTCCATCAAGGATTCTATCCCTTCAGAAGGTGCGTGTTCATAATCCGGAAGCCAGATAGTAGTCATATGAATTTGCGTTCAACAGATACATAAATAACTATTGGTCAGTATAAAAGGGCCAAAAGAACAAATTAAACTTCAGTCAATTACCCGAGACTACTTAAACCTTATAGCCACTTTGTGCCACAGAATCAGAAGGTATCAGCCATATGATTTTATATGATTGGGCACATATTGACAATCAATAATCAAGAACTAGCGACGGACATTAAATTAAGTTTAATCCCTGGGCGCTGGCGGTTAAATCAGATTTATCGTCCGCAGTTGGTGGAATTACAATTCATTTGATTCGTTGGAGTTCTGCAAGAAAATCATTTCTTTTATCCATCTCTTCTTTTAATATTACTTGAGCGCCAGTTAAGTTATGTACTATCTCATCATATGGGGAAAAAACATTTGTGTGAAATCGAAAATATTGCGTCGCGCCTTTTTCTTCCAGAAAACGATATATTTTCACTGGAGATCTCATCTCTTCATCGCCATGAGGAATTCTCATGTCGATCAAATAGCCTAGAGGTAATTCTTCTGGTGTGCATTCCTGTAAATATTTCACT
>JAUUYB010000060.1 GCA_030590605.1 Candidatus Woesearchaeota archaeon | reverse complement strand
TGCCTGTGCCGTCATCGAGGATTAAGGAGGGGGTTTCTGAACTTGTGTTTTCTAACCCTACTGCAAGAGCAAGGATATTGACTCTGGATATCTCTAGGTCATCAACTCCTCTGATGAATGATGGGTCCCAGCCTTCTCTACGGACGAAAGTGCCCCTTTTGAGATTCCCGATATCTATTTTATAGGCTGTTTTTTTCTCGAAGTCTGTCATTTTCCCCCCAGAGACATTAGAAAGGTGCTTGGTCTTAAAAAATTATCGGCTGTATGCCAGGTTGACATCGTCGTCTCGGTCGTTTATCTGGTATATTCATTATCTAGAAGCGTTCTGATAGAAGTTGCAGTCTTTTTTCCTACTTTATCGACTTTCTGGAGCGAATCTTCCTTTGCGTTCACGATTTTTTTGACCGTCTTGAATTTCTTGAGTAAGGTCTTTGCAGTGGTGATACCGATTCCAGGGATTGAAGAGATGATATATTCCATCTGTTCGTCTGGATCGGATTTCTTTTTCTCGAAATGCATCTCGAAATCCTTAGATGTTTCTTGCTCTCTTCGTGCGATGACTTTGAATAATGCAGCAGTCTCTTTCGAGTTCCGTGTCGTGAGCATGGGGATGCCATAGCTGACAGTTATGGTGGAAATGATTCCTCGGATGGCATTTGGATGTATATTCCTGACAGAATATATGTCTTCTTCCCCTTCGATGAGTAGGATCGGGCGTTCGATATTTCTTTTGAGTTCCTTTAATTGAGATAAAAGTCTGCCATCTAGTATGGAATTTACGAAATCTTCGACTTTCTTGTATTCTATACCTACTCGTTTTGATAGCAGATAATCCCCGACTTCTAATGCCCTGAGCTCGACATCTGCCCCGAGATCGATAAGTTCTTTCACGACATGGTTCGCTTTCTCACGATGATCGACGAGGATTTTGATTTTTTCTACAGGTTCCTGATATCTGGAAAGGGTCACGCTGGGGCTCTTCACGGTCAGCTTCTTCTTGAGCGTATCGAGATTACGGTACATCCTCAGTTCCTTATGGTGTGAACTCCATTTATAGGCCTCATCCCGGGTCCCTTCAGCCATAAGTATGACTACCTTGCCTTTATCGAGTCTGCCGGTCCTTCCTCTCCGCTGGATTGACCGTATTGCGCTTGGGACGGGTTCATAGAATATCACTGTGTCGACTTTTGGGATATCCAGCCCTTCTTCGCCGATGCTTGTCGAGATGACGATATTGTATGTCCCGTCGTTGAATTGTTCAATGAGTGCTTTTTGCTCTTTCTGGCTGAGTCCGGTTCCGTTCTTCTTCATTTGTCCGACAAAAATAGAAGGTCTCGCCCCCTCGATGGAAGATAGCTGTCGTTCTATGTCTACCACATTGTCCCTGAATTGGTTGAAGATCAGGAGTTTGGTGTCTTTTTCTTGGATTTCCTTCTTGACTATCTTGATGAGTGCGTCCATCTTAGGGTGAAATATTTCATCATCTATCAGGGCTTCAAGCATAAGTATGATCTCTCTGAATTTAGGGTCTTTAGCGATGTTCTGGGTGGCCTTGGTCTTTGTCTTGAATGAGTCTTTGTATATTCCGTTTAGATATGTGTGAAGTGGGATTATGCCCTGGCTTTCGAGAAGTTCAAGTCCATGGAATATTTTCATGACTTCTGCAAGGACTGAGATTGCAGTCCATAATGTAAAGTCCTTTTCGCCGTTTGCAGCACGTCCCCTGAGCTCTGCTTGTAGAGAGATTATATCTGTCCTGCTGACGTAGTTTGTATCTTTCCTTCGGAGGATCCCCCACCCCTTCAGGCGTTCCATACGTTGTTTTAGCATCTCTTTGATCCTGGATTGTATCTTTTTTAGTTCAGGGGTGAGTTTCACTGGAACCCAGGTCACTTTCACGTCTTTGATGTATGGTTTGACATCTGGGTCTTCGTTTGTCCTGACTTCGATATTCTCAACGAAAAGATTCTCGCAGACCTCTTCGATTTTTGCCATATCTGATCCTGGGGAGGCGGTCATTGCAGCTATGAGTGGAAATTCTGCGTTCTTTTGATATTGCCTGGCAACAAACACATATGCATAATCTCCTACTGCTCTGTGAGATTCATCTATCCCTAGCAGAGAGACCTGGGAAAGATCTATCCTTCGGTTTACGATATCGTTTTCCACTCCTTGAGGTGTTGAGAAGATGACTTTGGAAGTTTTCCAAAGTTCTGCACGTTTCGCAGGCGCTACTTGTCCTGTAAATATTGCAGTCTCTTCAGGAGGGAGATTAAGGAATTTCGTAAAGACTTTTTTATACTGTTCGATAAGTGGACGGGTTGGACCTAGAAGTAAGATTTTTTTGTTTGGGTATAAGGTCATACGATGGGCAGCGAGCATGAGGAATATGTTTGTTTTTCCCATCCCTGTTGGAAGGACTATGAGCGAGTTTTTCTGGGAGCAGCTAGAGAAGATGGTCTCTTGATAGAGCCTGGGAGAGAATCCCTTTATGTCCATGTGGTTAATAGAAGTGATTCAAATTTATAAACATTATGTAGGGATGTCTTGTGTCATCAGTATTCATGACCTGGGCAAAGTATTTTATGGTCTAGGCCAGAGATCCGCTTCAACGTAGCGTCCATATGTTGAGGTTGGGAGGTAGGTAGGTCTACGCGGCCGATACCCCCTCGTTTGAATAAAGTGTCTCCTGAGAAGAGGATTTTTCGTTCTGGATGCCATATGCTTATGCTCCCTCTTGTGTGGCCTGGGCAAGGGATGATCCTCCATCCGTCGAAATCAGAGATTGTTTCAAGCTTGACATTGAAAAGTTCTATCATACGTTCATTAAGGATGGTCCCAGAAGGATTTTTCTTGAGATCCTGTATCTCATTAGCTGAAGCAAAGAATTTCGCATTTGGAAATAAGTCAAAATTTCCTATATGGTCATAATGGAGGTGTGTGAAGATGACGGTCTTGACTTTCTCTGCAGGGAGTATCTTTGTGAGATGGTTCATCCGATCCCGATGCATCCTATCTCCTGTATCGATGACGAATGGAGTGTCTCCGGTGATGAGGTAGCTGTTTGAGTCTGCCTTGATCTTCCAGATATCATGGTCGACTTTCTCGATGATCACCAATCCACACCATGGACTGCCTTCGTGGAATGTAGTTTATGGCTTATGATCATTCCGACAAGGAAGGCTATAGAAAGGAGAAAGGGACGGCCATAACCATGGAGAAATGACGCAGCTACATATCCGACGAGGAAACCCATTATTATGATGACCATAGGGAATCGGAATGTATTCCTGCATTTATACCAAAGCCTGCCGAACATCATGCCCCATAGCAATATGACTATGTAGCTCATAGCCGTGGATCCGACAGTCGTAAATGAGAACAGAAACCCTACGATGAGGAGGAAAAATCCGATCATCTCTGGCCAGAGTGTCCAAAGCCCGCCTTGTTTGCCTATCAAAACTTCCACGCTCCTCTTTCCCATATCGCCCAGAAGAGAAACCAAGTGATTCCTCCGATGACCAGAGCTAATAATATGGAATAGATATTGAACATGATGAGGACAGCATACCCTATGAATGCGCCTGCGATGAATGCATATACAAGCCGGCTTTCGAAGAACATCTTGCTTCCTGGAAGTGGGGGTACTGGAAGGAGGGAGTATGCTGCGAGAGCGATTGCGAAGAGGAAGAAATCACTCACGAACTCGGCGTTGATGATAGATATGCCGAACCAGACTTCGGGTGTCTTGATGAGCATACCAAGAGCGAGGCAGGTGAACGGACCGAACATTGAGATCTTGCTCATGAGAAAAGATGTCTGACCATACCTGAATTCTCCTGTCCTATGTACTGTACTCATATGGAACATCATACCTCCTGGGAGGAGGAGCCAGATATACCCTCTGCTTACGAAAGAGATGATGAGTCCGAACATGAGCCCGTACCACCAAAGTTGGTATTCTGGTATATATCCTTCGTAAAGGCTTGCTGCTCGCTGCCCTAAGACGAAGCTGGTGAAGACGATAGTGACGATGATGAGCCACTTGGCGAAGTTTAGCATCCATGCTGCTAGCTCGAACGACTCGCTTTGGTCGTTGAATGCTACTATGAATGTAAGGATGAGGATAGTGATTACTACCGCCCTCATCTCTTTTTGTGAGAACTGCAGAAATTTCCGGAATGTATATCCTAGGCTTTTCGCGTTAGTTCGCATATCCCATTCATTGACCATTATTGATTATCTGGGTTAGGAATTTAAAAAACTTCTGTTCAGCATGATTAATGACTTGGGTTCTACATATCGGTTTGGTAGGAATATGAATAAGAATACCCCGGCTCAGGCCGTGTTATCAGATTCATCATCTCATTTTTATGCCCTGCACCGACCAATGCGAGAATCTTGGCGTCGGGAAAACGTCTCTTGAGCCTATTAAGTTGATCCGCCATATAGACATTCCTTTCTTCGACCAGGATGCGGTAGATGTTTGGGTATCTTATCTTGACTTTGCTTATCATGAAGTTGATGGTCTTTTCGTCAGGCACAGACGAGAGATCAAATTCTACTTCTTTTTTCCTGAGGATCGCCGCGTTGAAGATATCGACTACGAAATTCCATCTCTCTTTCCATGTGATACCTTTAGAGAGCTTACTGAGTGTCACGCGGATATCCTGGTCGATGAATGCTATCTTGATTTTCTTTTTTTGTGCAAGTTTGACCCCTGCGAGCATGTCCGCGCCGGGTTTCATTCCGACATGGTCTCCGAGTTTCTTTTCTGCCCATGCACCTATAAGAGCGAAAAAATATCCTTTGAGCCCTATCCTGAATATATCTCTGAGCCTTAGGTGTTGCTTTTTAGTAGAAAGAAGAGATGCCAGCCGGGACCGGTCTAATTCTATTCCAAGTATTTCTGGTTCAAATTCATCAAAGGCTGCTTTGATCTCTTTGACTGATTGCTTCGAGATATGCGAGGTCCCTATGATATATAGGTTTTCCATGGAATCCTCGGTTTATAGTCTGCTAGATAAAGCTTTTGGAACGTTAGAATAGAAAACCGAAGAGTTTAAATACTATTTAGGGCTGAGGGAAATGATATACTTATAGTCTTTTGGAGGGGTTCACTATGCTCAAGATGAAGAAGATTTCCGAAACATATGATATGAAAGTATTCACTGAGACCGGTGACTATTTTGGAGATGTTGAAGAATCTATCCTGACACAGACGAAGGTTTTCGGTTGGAGAGTCAGGGCTACTAAAAATTCTTTTTTGAACAAAGTGCTGGGAAGTGCAAAGGGTGTGATAGTGCCTCATCAATTAGTCAAATCGATTGGTGATGTGATGATAATTAGCAAGGCAGCGGTTCCGTCCTATAACGCGGACGATGCGGACTGAAGCCTGGTTAATTTTCTTTTTTTCTGGATATTGATTGAGTATTAGGCATTGCCCTATGATTTTCATTTTAGCAAGTCTCTACCATTGCCGCGAAGGCGAGCCGGGAATCACTCGGCCGAAGGCCATTCCCCTAGCTCGCCAAGGGCATGCCGAAGGCATGACCGATCGCCGGCTTTGATGGTGGCGACGTAGCGTGCTGTAATTAAGTGGGATTAGGGTATTGATCAAGCAATAGACAGTTTAAGAAATGTTTGAAGCAGCCATTCTATGCATGCCCGCAAACACGGTGTTCATATGTATTTTGGGCACAGCCCGGTTGTTTAGGTGTCCACCGACCGTGCAGGCTATGTAGCACATGGCTGCTTCAGATTAGTAAAATGAACCTACCTTTTTAAATCTTGTTCTCTGACTTCGGTTACTGCGGAGAACATAGATTTCATGCCTGTCTTGAATGATTCTTTATCAGCTATTTTTGCATGGTGATACGGTTGAAGTATCCACTTATTTTCCACATGGATGAACGGATTTACAGAATAGATGGTCAATTGGGGGTGGCTGGAAAATTCGTTCCATCTGTCGAGAATGGTCTTGAAATTGTTATCAGTATGGAACGTGAATATTCCTACATGGTCCTTAGAGTTGTATTTTATTTCAGAAAGATGAGAAACGATGAAGCAATGCTGGGTCTTGTCCTTGTAATGGACTGTAAATTGAGGTTTTCCTTCTTCTTCATCTACCTTTTCGATCTTATTGAAGACAAGATCCTTGTTCCGGACGAATTCGATCGCCCAGGCTTTGAGGAAAGAGACAGCTTTTTCCATACCCCTCCAAATTAGATAAAGGGTTTATATATTTTATTGCCATTCAGTCGAGAAAGAGTGCAAATTTAGGTCTCTTCCATGAAGTTCTGAAATAATCTTCTCCTTTTTCAGTAGCATTCCCCTCTGATTCATTTCCGTCGAGAAATAAGATTAATTCATTTTGCTCGCGCTCTGTCCCGAAATTCTCATCGAATGCCCGGACCATATCATTTGGAGCTAACATATACCTCCCTGCGACCATTCCCAGTTCGTAGTTTAATCCTTCTTTTCCTTCAGTTGGCTTGTAAGCCTTGTATATGAGTTCAGAACAGACAAGAGTATCCTCTGATGAGAAGTCGAAGTTGTAATCATATGGGTGGTTGTAGTAAGTGAATGCGTCGATTACTGCTAAAAGCTTTGAGCGCTTATCTAGTTTTGGCCTGACAATAGCTAAGTAATCTGTCTCTC
>JAUUYB010000047.1 GCA_030590605.1 Candidatus Woesearchaeota archaeon | reverse complement strand
TTCCTTTATCATGGCCAGATGGGGTGTAGGATAGACAGGTATGCACTATTATTCATCCCATTTCTTGCGATGGTCACAGGATTTGGTATAGAACGTGTTTCAAAGCGGATTGATAGTAGGGTTGTATTTGGAGTCGTCCTTATCATCTCAGCAATTATCGGGCTCCTCTCTTTTTCCGCAGAGGTAGGAGATATCGAGAACGAGGCGAGTAAGGGTTATCTCTCTGCCCCTCCTAATGGCGAAGTATGGACGAGCAACCCTTTGATTTCGATTTATTCGGACAGCAGGATCCATCTCATCTATTATCCGATATATGATAATATGCTATCAGCAGAATTTCTCAGCATCATAAAGGGAGATGATGTCGGTTCAGTCTATATGGATAATTGTGGAGGAGGGATAATCTGCCCGCCTGGAGACGTAGTATGTCAAGAGAATCTAGAGATGACATTTAATGTTTTGGGAAATGAATTCAATCAGACTTATGATGATTCTTATGGCAGATGTTACTATAAGGTTTTCACTCGGCATGGAATCTCTTGAGGAAATGCTCGAAGATCCGGGTCTTTCCTCCTTTGAGATAGATGAATCCTACGGTCGATGTGAAGATGGCTCCGAGAGCATCTACGATCAGATCCCACATTGTGTCGACAAGGCCTGATTTCTGCATGTTGAGTCCGAATGTCGAATCCAGGAAGAACTCAGCGATTTCCCAGACTGTTCCTATGGCGACTGCGAAACAAAATGAGAAGAAACATAGGGTTATTGGTTTGGCTTTCAGTTTGTTTGCATCATAGAGGAAGTAGAGTGTGATAAATCCCAAAAATCCGAGCGTGATGCCTGAGGAGGCATGGAGGACTACATCCCACCACCAGAACTTCGTGTAGTAATCATGTATTTCTCCAAGGAAAAGTGAAAGGTAGATGAATAAGAGGAGTGCGAATTCGAATTCTGTAGGGAGAGTGGTCTTAAATTTCCTACTGAGCATGGATGGCAGGAATGAGAGTAAGAGGGCAAGACCGGACACGAAGACGACCATCCATCGTCCGTTGAGTCCTGCGGTTATCCCGGCGATCAGTACCGTGAATCGCATGGCGAATGATGTGAGCAGGAGTACCCTGGAATAGTTGAGGATTTTCATGTTCTGGTGGCCTTGATGAATATATGTGGAAATATTCCTTTTAATGGTTTCTTTTTTACTTCATATCCAAGGTCTGTTATGATTTCTGCCCATTCTGAGACCGGTCGGAACCTGAGCGTATCTAGTCTGGTCATCATCTTATCGCAGAAGAAGTTGAGTGAATACTTGATACCTATCTCTTTGCTTATCTCCTTGATGATAAGTTGGTCTCCGGGTCGTTGGACCTTCGCTATGCCTTTTAGGATGCTTATCTGGGAGCGATAGGGTATATGGTGCAGGAAGTCCACCATCAGGAAGGTCTGGTATCTCTTTGTCACCGGGTCTGTTACTAGATTTCTCTGGAGGAACGAGACGTTTTTTATCTTACGTGTCGCTTTGTTGGCCTGCTTGACACGTTTTTTAGATAGTTCATATCCTTCTATGGTCCTTTCTTTAGAGGACAGCCCTAGATATAGGCTGACCATGCCGAATCCGCTTCCGAGTTCGCAGATCGATCCTGATTTTGGGGTTTCTCTGTCTATTGCAGAGATGGGCAGTATGAATCTGTTTTTTACCCTGATGAAGAGTGAGGTCTTCCAGGGATATCTTCGCGCAGTTTCCTTGCTGAGATTCATATGATGGACTAACAACAAGATATTTATAAGACTTCTCAAATTCTGGTTAGTATGTTTGCGCTACTAAGGGTTAAGCAGTGGTACAAGAACCTGCTCGTGTTTCTTCCTTTAGTGTTTTCTGGTAATCTGTTCAATACAGGCTTGCTCTTGATGACAATAGAAGGATTCTTCGCTCTATGTTTCATATCTTCTTCGAATTACATCCTGAATGATATTCTCGACAGGAAGAGGGACAGGAAGAACAAGGAGAAACGGTCTAGACCTATCGCTTCAGGAAGAGTGTCAGTGTGGCAGGCGTCTATCGTGATGGCGGTCTTGATCCTCTTATCTTTTATGATTGGTGTATTCCTGTCGAACACATTTACCCTGGCACTTCTGGCGTTGTTTTTCCTTGGGATTGCGTATTCGGTCTGGCTGAAACACGAAGCATTTGCAGATGTCCTTATCATAGGAGTGAATTTTGTCATACGGGCGATCTCAGGAGCGTTCATAATCTCTGTCTACCTCTCTCCTTGGCTCATACTTTGTCCATTCTTCCTGGCGATCTATCTTGCAGTTGGGAAGCGCAGGGCAGAATCAGCGATGTTAGGGAGATCAGGTACATTGCACAGGCCATCCCTGAAGTCTTACACTCCTCAGGTCACAAGCAGCCTTATGACGATAACGACTGCCTTGCTCATCATATCTTACAGTCTATACAGCTTCCTCTCTGTCCAGGATACCCTTCTCCTCATAACGATACCTATAATGATGTATGCTGTCTTTAGGTTCAACATCCTGATAGAAGAAGGTTCTGATATTGCCAGGCACCCTGAAAGGGTGATTAAGGATGTCAGGATGGTCATTTCTGCAGCCCTATGGACTCTTCTTGTATTGGTTTTGCTCTACATCTAGCGTTTCTTGATCTTGATGAGATCTCCGAGTGTCAATTCACCATCATCAGTAGAAGTCAGGTTCTGGCTTTTTTCTTCGTATTGCTCTACGAGCTTGATGTTGAGATATCGGCCGAGTTTCCGTGCAAGCTCAAGAGATGGGGTCATGCGTCCCTGTTCGAGGTTTTGGATCACAGATTCTTTCTCATTGATTTTTTTTGCGAATTCTAGTTGTTTGAGGCCCATGCTTTCCCGTTTCTTCCGGATGAGCGCTGAGAAGTCAGGTACTACCATCTCGATCAGTTCAGGTTGTATAATCTGTTTGATTCTTTTCTCTTCCTTAGCTGATTGTTTAGGACTCTTTGGCGGGGCTACTTGGCGGAGCACTTTCCCGTATCTGGCGCAGGAATTGCAGACCTTAAGCTCAGTCCCTTCTATCTTAGCGACTACTAGCCGGTCTTCCTTTCCGCACATTGCGCACATCATTCTGACATGATACCGTATGCTCTGAAGATGATCCTATCGATGACCTTCAGGAGCTCGAATTCGGTTCCTTGGACCTTCATACAATTACCGTCCATTGTGAGTTTGGTCTCTGGATCGTTGATGATTTCGATGACTGGTTGGTCTGTTGAGTTGCAGGAGAGGATGCTTATGTTCACGCAGGCTGGATGTTCTGACATGCAGGCTGGGAGGACTTTGATTCCCATTGCTCTCGCCAGATTGAGCGTAAGTTCCGCTGCAGCTAGGCTTACATAAGTCAGTTCTTCATCATGAGGATCGAAAGTGATATAGACTCTGCCTGTCCGGAAACTTTCATCGACATTCCCCTCGATCGTGACATTTTCGACTTGGTATGGGTTGAATCTGACACCGAATTTATAGAGTTCATTCGTATCAGGGTTCTGGACCTGGGAATACCAGAGATTTCCTTCCTTGATGAATACGAATCCGTTGTAGATCCGTCTGTCCTCTGTCTCCCCTTCTTTTATGGTATCTTCCACGAGATCATTGAATGTCTTGATAGGGTCTTCTCTTTCAAAAAATCTTGGGACTATGATGATAACGAGGATTATGCAAGCGATGATTGCTATAGCTATATAGAACGTCTTGTCTGACCCTTCCTTATCCTCTTTCTCCATCCTATTCCATCACTCCTAAGGCGGCATACACTATCCTGTCGCGCATTGCATTCATGTCTCTTTGGCTGTCTGATTCTGCTATGATACAATTCCTTTCGTTTCTGATTCCGGTCTCGTTGCCGTAGACGAAGTATATTACAGGAACAGATACAGTAGCATCAGTGCATTTGATGATTTCCTTATCATAACTGTTCTCTTCTGTTGCACCGGTCCTGAAATAGCGGTCCTTGAAGTACACTTGTTCCATCTGGAACTGGATCAGCGCGATTTCCGAGGCTACTTCTGAATCATAATCATAAGTGAAGTCTATCTCAGCTGCATTCCTTAAGAGATCTGTTGTCTGTTTGTCGAGTTCAAGGTCTAGGAGGACATCTGGTGTATATTCAAAATCCATGTAACTACCGCCAATTTTTGTCCTCCACATCCCGTTATCAATTGGAGAGAATGAAAATTCACCGTACTTGACTTTGTCTTTATTGCTCGAGTAGCTTCCTAGGATGACTCCGAAAGCACTGCCTACCATGATGAATATAAAAAGTCCTCCGACAATGAAGGGCGTCTTTGATTTTTTGGTTTTTCGTGTCATTGTATCTCCTTTATATCATGTATTTTATAATATTTTCTTTAGCTTCAATCCTATTTGGTGTTTACTTGATGATACTCTCGATTATTTCTTTTATTGTTTTCGGGTCCGCTTTCCCTTTTGAGAGCCGCATTACCTGTCCTATCAGGAAATTGAGTGCCTTGTCGCTGCCTCCCTTGGATTCTTCTGCAGCCTGTGGATTAGAATCGACTGCTTCCTTGCACATCTTCTCTATCTCCCCTGAATCAGTTACAGCCAGGAGTCCTTCCTCCTCGACTTTGACATTGACATCAAATGGTTCTTCTATCAGTTGTTCCATGAGCTTCTGGGCGGTCTTGTCAGTTATTTTATTGGCCTCGACCAATCGAAGAAGGTCTGTAAGATGGATCTCATCTATTTGGAGGTCGTTCCATCCGATATCGTTATAGTTCATGACCCTGACCAGTTCTCGCCTGAGCCATTTTGCTGCAAGTATAGGATTGATCTCTTCCGCCACTTTCTCGAATAGTGTCGCAAGCTCTTTCTCTGCCGCAATGACCTTGGCATCGTCTTCTTTTAGTGAGTGGTCTTTGATATATCTGGTGACTTTCTCATGTCCAAGTTCAGGAAGCGTAGATTTTACTTCATCGATCCATTCTTTGCTGATGTTGGTCACAGTAAGATCAGGGTCGATGATATATCCGTAGTCATCCTCACTCTCTTTGGTCCGCATCCGAAAGGAGATTCCCTTATCTGCGTCCCATCCTCTTGTCTCAAGGACTATTGACCCTCCGTTTGCGACTTCCTGTTTCTGTCGTTCGATCTCGTAGTTGAGTGCACGTTCGATCTCCTTGAATCCGGTGATGTTCTTGACTTCTACCCTGGTATAGTCGGATTCTTTGATTGAGATGTTTGCGTCAGCCTTGATGATACAGCTATTGACATCAAAGATATCGAGATATGTGATGATGCTTGAGAGCTTCTTCATGAAATCCCTCGCCTCGTCTGGGCTAGTGAGGTCAGGTTCTGTGACTATCTCACATAGAGGGTTGCCGCTCCTGTTGTAATCTACTAATACATGGGAAGATTCTCTCATCCCTGATGGATGTACAAGGGAAGCTGGATCCTCTTCCATGTGGATTCGGTTGATTCGGACATCTTTTCCTGAATCGATAGATATCTTTCCGTTCTTTCCGAGAGGGACTTCGTATTGTGATATCTGGTAGTTCTTGGACATGTCCGGATAGAAGTATGATTTCCTTGAGAATATCAGTTCAGGAGATATCTCACAGCCTGTTGCAAGGCAGATCCTGAGTGCGTACTCGACTGCTTTCCGGTTGAGTACTGGTTTCGATCCTGGGTGGCCCAGACATAGCTCGCATGTCCTTGTATTTGGTTTTTCATCAGGAGCACCGACTCGCGGGCAGCCGCAGAACAGTTTAGTCTTCGTGGCAAGCTCGACATGGATTTCGATCCCGATGACTATGTCGGTCGTGAAATTCATCTGAATGCCGCCCCCGTCCTTATGAGTTCTCCTTCCTTGAAATGATCACCTAGTACCATCATCCCTACTGGAAGTCCGCCTTTTTCTCCGATAGGCACATTTAGATGGGGGATTCCCGCAAGATTCGGACCGACTGTCATGAGATCCGCCATATAGGTATGTAGAGGTGTGAGCTTTTCGATCTCTGTGAATGTTGGTGCTGTGTAGGGTGCCGATGGGCAGACAAGGACATCATAGTTCTTGAATAGCTTTTTGTATTCCTCGATGATGAGTGTCCTTACCTTGGCGGCCTTTAGATAATATGCATCCCTGACTCCTGCCATACGGGCGAAGGTTCCGAGGATGATCCTCCTCTTGGCCTCGTCCCCGAAGTTAGGGGATCTGATATTCTTGAAATAGTCATTGAAGCTTTCATTGGTCTCTTTCTGCACGCCGTATCTCATCCCGCAGTACTTCGCGAGGTTGGTAGATGCTTCAGATGTTGCGAGTATGTAATAGACTGCCAGGCCTTTATCGATTGCGAGAGGAGTCTTTACTTTTTCATAGGTTGCGCCTAAGTCCTCAAGCTTCTTGACTCCGTCCCAGATCGCATCCTGTACATCCTGGGTGGTCCCATCGCCGAATGCTTCTGATATTACTCCTATCTTCATACCTTTGACGTCTTTTTTCAGGTAGCTGGAGAAGTCGCTGTCTGGAGCTTTGACAGATGTGGAGTCATTTGGGTCATGTCCGCTCATGACTTCGAGTCCCAGAGCGATATCTTCGATATATTTTGATAGCGGTCCTACTTTATCGAGAGAATTCCCATAGTCTATGAGTCCGTATCTGGAGACTCTTCCATAGGTCGGGCACATCCCGTACACTCCGCAAAAAGACGCAGGGACGACGATTGATCCTCCTGTAGACTCCCCATAAGAGAGGGTCGGAAATTTAGCTTTCATGGCAAGACCTGCTGCTCCGCCTGACGATCCTCCACATGCCCGGGTTGGATCGATTGGGTTGAGCGGTTTCTTGAATCCTACTCCCACATTGGTTGAGAATGATCCGAACCCGAATTCGTCCTGGCTGGATTTTCCTATGACGATCGCACCTTCATCTTCTGCTTTCTGGACGCAGGTCGCATTGAATAATGGGATGTATCCTTTGAGTATGGCGCTACCGGCAGTGCTTTCGACATCCTTTACTACGATCGAGTCTTTGATTGAGACCGGGACTCCTGAAAGACTGCCTTTGATTTTTCCTTTTTTCACAGATTCAGCAGCTGCAAGTGCCCTTTTCTCACAGAATGTGTTGATATAGTTGAACTCCTTATTGATTCGTTTGGCTTCTTCGAGTACCTGATGTGTGTGTTCCACTGCATCGATCTCTCCGGATGCTATCTTTTGTGCGAGTTCTTTGATGTTCATTGTATCAGACTGCTTTTGGGCCTTTGATATATCCGTCTTTGTTCTGGGTATTGTTCTTGAGAGCTTCCTCTTGAGTGAAGCATCTGCGTATCTCGTCTTCTCGCAGGTTGTCCTTGAGTGCGACAGGCTGGAATGAAGGTGTGACAGGATCAGTATCTACACTATCAAGTTTAGAGAATATCTCGAGTATCTCTTTTAGTTCAGGTAGGAATCTTTTGACTTCCTCTGGAGTTAGCTCAAGACGTGCGACTGCCGCTACATGTTTGATAGTATCTTCATCCACCCTCATGATATCTCTGAATATCTAAATAGTTTAAAAACTTATTGGAGTGTTGGGCTATTATGAAATCCTCGCTACTATCGTCAGTCCGAGCTTCCACGCTAAACACATTACAGCCGTCGTTAGGGGGGCCAAGAAAACCCTCTGGTTTTCTGGCACAAATGAGCTCTGCTCATTTTGTGGCTCCCTACGGGAACGCAGGCTTCTCGATGAAAGTAAGAGCTAGCGAGGA
>JAUUYB010000055.1 GCA_030590605.1 Candidatus Woesearchaeota archaeon | reverse complement strand
TTCCTGCACCGATCTTGGCATGGACCTCTTCGCATAAATCCTGAAGGACTATCTCGGACCCACTACCCTGAACTCCGACATGCTCTTTTAATTTCGCGATAAAATCATTATTAGATTTTGGACAAGCCTTTTTTAACTCTTTCGCTTCCCATTCCCCATCTCCCCTATCTTTCATGAAAATCGTCTTGAGATTTCCTACTGTTTTCAGAGGGTAGAAATATGTATGTTCCTGAACCTTAGTCTCTTTCCCTTCTTCAAGCTTATCTATGTTATCTGCTGCCGTCAGTTTCTTCCTTACAGCTCCTGCCTCGAAGACCCAGTCCTTATTTTTTGATTGGTTTCCTGGTTTAATGATCCTGATGTAAAGTTTATCATTACTACCCAATATCTGAGCAGATGATGGAATATATTCAGCAGGGTCACCCCCATCCGGCTCACAGAATCCTGCAACAGAATTCCAGACCTTGTTGCAATTAAGACCGGCAGGCTCTTGTATGCCTCTTTCCTGCACTTCGATGCATGCAGATTCTTTGAGTTCGTTGAATAGTGCTCCTCCAGGGAGGCCGCAGACAGAATCCCACTGTTGCATGTATTCATTAGCACAGCACTTTGCATTCGGTTCGTGAAGTTTAGTGCAGTCGACACCGTCGTCCGGAGAATTTTTCTGCCAATCCTTTAGCGCGTCTTCAGTATAATATTTTGAGCTTCCTGAGTAAACTTTCTGTGCAAGTGAGCAGTCAGATACCTCATCTTCTCCAGAAAACATTCCAATATCATAATGAGAATCAGATCCTATCGGAAGGCTATGCTGTCCCTGAAGATCTCCAGTATACTCTGGACTATCCTCGATGTGTTTCCTCAAAGTCGGCGCAGTCGGGCAGAACACACGATCGCAGATCCAACCGATAGTCTCTGTCAGGTCATCATACTTCTGGATCGCTCCTGCACAGGTCTGACATGAACTGCATTTTTGGTCGTCTCCGCAATCTCCTTTTTCATGCTGCTCTTGATTGTATTTTGCTGCGCAAGCATCTTCTCCATAACTAGCAACTGTCTCGCTGAACCCATAGCCAGGGATAGTATCTGCAAGTATACAAGATCCTCTCTTCGCAAATGCCTGCATCCAAAGCATCAGCCATGAGAGGAAGCAAGTGATGATCACTATCTTCTCGATGTCTTTAATCGGTTCGAGTATCTTATCGATCGCTTTGATCAGTCTAGTCAGAAGCTTGATTGAACTCTTCAGGAACTCTTCAGGGATGTTGTCTGGATCTATACGTTCGTCTATCGCCACTTCTACATCCCAACACTGCCTCTGTGTGAATGATTCATTATGGACTGGGGTCTCGAAGTCTATCTCGAACATGAGCGGAATCCTAAAGCAGCCAACGCCGTCAGGCATGGTCTCGCATTCCCCTTTCCTATGATCGCTGATGTTCTCCTCTTTCTCGAACCATGTCCAGTTTTCTCCGTCTGATGGATCTATAGCCTTTATCTTGATCCTCCCATAGGCCTGAGTCTTGTTGGAATTCTCGAGAAGATGAATGCCTGATACCCAACCCAAATCCCAGTCATCCTGTTCTTCGACATTGACAGGCTGCTGTACAAGCCGGATATCAGTAATAGTAGCGTTATATGCAGTCGAACCCTGCCAAGTGATATTGATACCCTTTCCGATCTCCTCGATTCCCATGATGATAAGCCTAGGAGTCAGAGCAGTAGGGATCGTAGGTGTATCCTGGATGTCAAAATGACCTCCGAAGGAGCAAAGAGCATAGATAATAGTTTCATTATAATATCCCTTGTTGTTGACTATGTCTACTGCCTCTATAGATATCTCGTTTTCCCAAGAAGTCCCGGACTTGAAAGTCACAGTGCTATTCAGTGCAGGAGGATTGCTGGTAACCTCATGATCGACGTCCCTGTTCAATGTGACATCAACTTCAAATTCCCATATATTCGGATCAGTCGTTGAGGTCGTAGTAGTAGTCGCATCAGGGGATGACCCTCCGTTCACATAGATATTGATCGTCACGTTTTCAGTGACATTACCCCTAATAGTGATATCACGATCAAACGTCAGCCCCTGAAAATTAGGAAGGTTAGTCGAAATGATCTGCGGGATCCCAGTATCATAATATGTCGTATTGACATATTCATCATAGCTCCCCGCCCTATCTATCGCCCGTATGGTTACGTCATTCAGCCCTTCAGTAAGTTGAAGGTCGAAGCTGAAATGCCCGCTTATGTCAAATGATTCCTCGAAAAAGAAATCGTTGCAGGTGAGCTCTAATTCTGTCGCATTCAAGTCATAGATCGGGCCGCCTGCATCAGTCGTCACAGACAAGGTCTCAGAAGCCTGACCTTCATTGCAGGACTCATCAATCGCGCTCACTTTGTACTCATACGTCCTGTTCGAATCCATTGCAGAATCGATATATTTGTTGGTGTCAGTCGTCGTTATCAGCACATCATCCCTATATATCAAATACTTGTCTAGATCAGACTCTGTTGATTCATCCCATGAAAACTCAACTGAATTCGTGTATATCTCATCTTGGACCAGGCCGGTCACACGAGCAGGAGGGATATTGTCTCCTGCAGGCTCAACCTTTCTTGTTATCGTACAGAGCTCATCGACATACCCTTCCACCCTCATAGAAGGAGAGGTAGAGGTCGTATTGAATTTAGTGATATTCATCGTAGGAGGATCGAAATCAGGCAAAAGGCTCCATTCTTTTTCCACCTTATTCAATGACAAATCGGTCGATATAAGCTTGATCTTGTTAGGTTCAATCTCATTTGAGATCCTAACACTCTTAAATGTGAAGTTGCCATTTTCGTCAGCTATCTTATACTGTTTACCCAACCCATTTACGTAAAGCTGCACCTCAGAGAACGCTTTCGTCTGCCCTGAAAACTCGATTATCCATCCGTTGTGGTAATCATAGATATCAGCTTCAAGGAATTGTGCAGTGTCATCCTTAGTGGCCATGAACTGCCTAACTGAAGAATTATCACAGTTCCTCGAATCATCGCATGAACTCACCAGATAATAGTATACTGCACCTGCCTGAAGATTCTCTATCGTGACAGAATGTGATACCGACATCGAAGATACCCCTTCATTCTTATCCATGCTGGAAGTGGTACCATAATAAACAATAGAATCGCTAGACTCATCTGTCGTCCAACTCATCCTTGCTGAGGTCTCTGTCGGCAAGGTAACTGAGATATCAGTGATATTCGGTGCTGTCTGGTCAGGAGGTTGTTCTGTCCTCACCTGATATGGCTTGGCACCCCCAGAATAGTAACTGTCAGTCTTAGTTTCAGTAAACCCGCTCTCGTTTGTCGCCACAAGCTCATAATAATATATAGTGTCAGAATCAAGGCCTGATATAGTTATATTATGTGTCTCACTGTATCCTGAATCAGTCACAGTCTGTCCAAGGCTATCGGTCTTTCCATAATTCACCTTACCGCTCGTAGACTCTCCAGTGTTCTTCCAGTAGACTATGAAATAATCATGGCCCTTTTCTGAGAGAGCGCTGTCATCAGGAAAATCATGCCATTTAAAGATGGTATCAGCGAAAGCCACAGGAAACATGATCATGAGACTTGCAAATACAAGAGCTACTGCATGATAACGCCGCATCCCGCCATTAGCATGGTAATATGCACAGACAGATGAGATAAGCAAGAGCATGATCAAGTAGGTTATCCATACTTCGGTTCCGGGTCCTATCGCGAGAGTATCTGTCAAAGGCGCCTGCCTAACAGCCTCGAACTCCATCACTGTAGAAACAGGCACTATCTTTCCCCAGCTATCAGCAGACACAGTCCCTGATAGACCAAGGAGTAAGAAGAATGCGATCAATACACCTCTCCTGTCCATGATAAGTCCCTTATCCATCTTGATTATAAACCTTATGAAAAGGTCGGTCTCACCGACTCGTTATATGCCCCTCCGAGCAGATACGCCATCATCTCCATCTCTTCGGTGTCCCCTACAGGCTCAGGCCTATAGACTATGATCGGGAGTGTCACCTTTGTGCTCCCTGTGAAATCTGATGGGGAAATCTCGAGGTTCTTCACGAAATACGCCCCAGTAATATCCTCTCCCCTACTGATTATAGCATCAATCCGGTACCTACCCCCCTCTTCCCGAAGGTATAAAGGTTCAGAAGGTATCATCTCATCCGTACTGAAACTCTGGGTGTAACCATAATCAATCAGTTCTATGTAGAACGTAGCGACCTCATCATCTGCCAATTCTTCAGCCGAACCAAAAGTGCCAGTAAGGGCAAAGTACGGAACCCTCTGGATCTCTACCTCAAACTTCCGCAGCTTCTCCATCTGGATCTCGACGTCTTCTCCAGTCACAACAGCCATCCCTTCAAGATATCCTTCTTTTTCTCCATATACCCTAGCACCAGTACATCCTTCTGGGAGATTCGTCTCGAGTGTCCCTTTGAACTCTGTCATGCCGATACCATCACATCTCCTATTGAGGCACTGGTAAGATATGTTAACTCCGTTCAACGCCTGACCAGTGTAACCATCTTCATCTACTCCTTTCGCTTTTATCTTATAGACAATGTCGCCATAACTCTCGTTAGGATCGCAGAAATCATAGACAGTCCTGAAACTATCGAAGTTCGCCACCCTAAATACATCGTGGACGCCCTGATTCTGCATGATAAGTACAGGGAAAGCGAACTGGAAAGTGAAGCCGCGACCCATGAATGCGTAAGGGTCCCAGATACGGACCATGATAGGATACCTGATATTATATGTATAATGATATACCTGGATGCACATGAATGAAAGGACCCCTCCCCCAGGAGATTCCCTCGGTATGAGCCTCTCACCATCTGTCGGATGTATCACCATCTCCATATCCCACTCAGGAAAGTGCATGAACGAAGTCCGCATATTAGGGGCCTCGCTGTCGACATCCAAGAACAGCTTGAAATACTCATAAGAATCGGATACCTCGTTGGTTATATCCAAAGCGAACTCAGAATCATCAGGGAAATAACCGTCAGGATAATCCTCATAGAGTTTTTCCATCATCTCGAGGAATGTATACTTCGCATATTGTTCATAGAACGCTTCCTCACGCTCGAACGGAGGATAGTCAGTGTTCTTCACCCTGACCCTTGGCAGGTTCGCGACCATCACTTCCTGTAATCTTTTCTTGATCTGAGGAACGGTCCATCCTAAAGAGTCACACTGCATCTCCATCCCTGTGAAAGGAAACTCACCAGAATTCGCTGCCATGATATCTAAAGTTATATTCTCGAACAAATACTTCTCATGCTGCTTGGCCATGATCTTTGAAGCCAAATCATGAGCGCTCTTCAGATTTACAGGTACAACAACAGTAAACTCAGAAAGCTTAGTAGCCTTATAATCATACAAGTCCTGAATCCTGATCGGGTACTCAATCATCACCATAAGGTCTGTGTCACGGAATAATATCTCAACTTTCGGATCTTTTGATTCTATCTCGAACTGATCCTTAAATGCTTCGAAATCATTGGTACAATCAGGCAGGTTCTGTTCTATGTAAGTAGCAAGCTCTGCACTCATGAAGTCCAAAGTCGGGACCCTCATCTCGCCCGAATAATACCAGAAGGGCACAGCGTACAGGCCGTAACCATAATCGATGAATGCATTCGGGTCACTCAAGATTATGTCTGGAACATTAAGATACCCTCCCTGCAAACCCATCTTCTGGATCGCTTCAATCGAGATATCAAGAACACACTGTTCAATATAATTTGTTATAGGTTCTATCTCAGGAGGATCAATTATCTCCGGCTGGAAAATTATCTCTTTTTCCCGGAGGAAAATAAAGATCGCAACTGCAAGAAGCAAGATTAGGGCAAGGATAAGAAATACTGTAATCTGACCTTTTTTCATGCTAAATATTCTCCTTTATTACCTGCGCGATATGAACCCTGCCAACAGCAAGCAGAAGAGGTATCACCAGTCCAATCATTATCCCAGTCTGCGTCAACGGATTCATGAACCCTAACACAACCGAAATCTTCGTGATGATTATATACATCGCACCTATGATTATGTAGGGAATCACGAAATACCTGAATTTTGTGAAAGCGACCCTGAACATCGTACCAACCGACTTCCATATCTTCCCAACATGAACGAATACCCCATTCAGCACTACAGTCATATGGAACAGGATGACCATCGGCACGAGCAGAAGCTGCGAAACATAATCCTGCCTGAAACCGAGAGCAAAAATCGACAGGACTATTACAATTACAGGCAGCCACATCATGTTCAGAGCCAGGAACTTGAGAAGAGCAGGGGCATTCGGTTTCCGACTGTATGACAGTTCCCAAATTATCCCTTTTAGTATTGAATAGAGAATGATCGATGCAATAATGGTGAGGAGACCAATTATTATCAATGCCTTCACTAACCCCATGACACCTCCAAGTATCTGTTCAGCCATCGCAGGGTCATTCATCTGGATCACTTCCATGATGTTCGTGTTCTGAGTGAGATCATCTGCAATGCTGTTCAAGTAGACACCCCCCTTAAACACCATTGTCGTCACAGCGACAAGGAGAAGTACATCACATAACACTATGAAAATGAGGTTCCAGTGCAGGTGCTCGAAAGAATATGTAAGAGTCTTAAAATTTTTCTTCAGAAATCCTTTCTCTGAGAATGAGAATGCTGCTATGAGAGTCACTATCGCTGCCAAAAACAACCAAATCGGCTTTCCAGCAGTCACAAGAGAAAAGTAAGTAGCAGCCAACAATACTGCAGTGATGATATATAATATAATTGGTCTATAATCC